>NZ_JAPEID010000013.1:0-119335 GCF_028823755.1 Vibrio sp. VP6 | reverse complement strand
AAAGTCGTACAAGAAGCCTTAACGTAGGATATTTTCCGTTTTCCAAGCGGACCCCTTTTAGGAGCGATCAGTGCTAAGTTTTCTTTCAATAACACGTGCCCCATGAGCGCTGGTGGTGTTTCTTCACCAAAAGCGATAGCGACATCCAATTCATGTTTCAGCAACCCGGAGCACAGTTCATCGCGATTGGCCGTTAATAGCTCAAAGGAGATGCCGTGCTCTTTCGACAACAACGCGACAGTCGGCGCTAACAAGTGCGCGGCCAAAACAGGCGGAGCACCGATTCGTAAATGTTGAGTTCCCTGTTTGACTTTGTTGGTCAGAGAACGAAATTGTCCAAGTTGCTGATAGACTTTTTCTGCCTCTGGCAATAAGGCTTTGGCTTCTTGAGTGGGAACGAGGCGACCTTTTACGCGTTCAAATAAAGCGAAGCCCAGTTGTTGCTCTGTATGGGCGAGAACCCGAGTGACATTGGGCTGGGAAACGTGCAGTAAGCGAGCAGCACCAGACACTGTTCCTGCTTGCATAATGGCGTAAAAGACTTCCAATTGTCTTAAGTTCACTGCGATTTCCCTCTGCTCATGTTGGTCACCTCAGAATACCCAACCTTGCTGATGAGCGATAGAGGCAAAAGTGCTGGTGTAAAAAAATAGGAAGACGATGTTGGTTGCCTTCCTATCTTGCTTTTTCAACTTCTCAACTTCTCAATTTCTATGCTTCATTTTACTGCGGCATGAAGGGGCAGGTCGTTAAACGGCTCGACGTCTCGGCTGAGTAATCCCATCAAAACCACTGCTAACACCATGACAATAGCTGCTATTGCAAAACCGTATTGTGTTAGCTCGTAATGACTCAACATTGCAATCAGGACATAACTGACAGATTGAATGGTGGTGGCAAACATGCTGATGCCGCCATCGACGCGACCTCGTTGATGAACCGCTACGGTGTGATGCATCCAGTTGACTCTCGCAATGCGATTTAGCGCGTTGAACACACCAAACAGCGCCGTAAACAATAAGATGGTCAGCGGGCTTATCGCAAAACTCATTCCGATAAACGCTAGAGATACCATGACCATCGAAGCAAACATAATGTGGCTATGGGAGGCGCGACTCAGCACTTTGGTGACAATGAAACCTGTTAGTAACGAGCCGAGACCAAAACTGATGTTGAACCCTGCAAACCAATCGCCAGAGATGCCTTGTTCAGAAAACCAAATCGGCACTAATTTGCTCAAATACGTCAATGCAGGATAAGAGAGGCAAGAGAGCAGAATAAAGCCATAAAAGCGGGGTTCGAGACGGAATATTTGTTTGCTCTCTTTGAGCTGTGCGATGAAAGCAACGGACTTTGATGCCCTCAATTGTTGGGTATACGGCGTCAAAACATAGAAAATCGCCGCTAAAGCGGATGCGCTGGCCGCAAACAAAGCAAACTCTTTCATGCCCCACATTTCAAGCAAAACAATACCCAACGCACCAGCTCCGAGGGTCGTGGATTGCATTACAATTTCTTGCTGACCCGAAACTTTCGCATACTCATGGTGCTGATAATTTTCTTGGGTGAACGCGTTGTTGGTCGTCCATGCAAAGTTACTCGAAACCCAATACACCAATTGCGCAAAAGCCAGCAGCCAGTGGGACTCAAACCCTAACCAATAAGCAATGAACACTACCAAAGCCATGCCCGATTGAATCCATTGATTGAGCACGAGGAGTGCTTTTCGTGAGTGTCGGTCCACTAAAGTGGAAAAGAAAGGCGTAGCCAGAAGAGAAATCGCGGTGCAGCTCAGAGAAACTAAAGCGACGAATGTGCCCATTTTGGGCTCGGAAAGCATGACCCATGGCAGTGCCATCATGAACAAGCCAGAGGATATACTGTCGAAGAAGCGGCCTGCTAAGTACGGCTGAGTTTTATTTTTCATTATGTTTGCCTCAAATTCCCAATGGATTTCAAAACGTTGGCTTCTAGCGGTGCTGTGTTTGTCAACCAAGTTATGCGTCCTGAACGCAATATTTCGAGACCGTCTGGGTTTAGCGTTATTTAAGATGGTGTAACTTTAGAACCTCAAGTAAACTTGAGGTAAAGCTTTTTTTTAACAAAATAGAAACACGGGAAGTCAAGGATGGAAATCAGCGTAGGAGAAGTGGCAAAACGTTCCGGAGTGAAAGTCTCTGCCCTGCATTTTTATGAACAAAAAGGACTGATTTCGAGTTGGAGAAATCAAGGCAATCAGCGCCGCTACCACCGCAGCGTTTTGCGCCGTGTCGCGGTGATTAAAGCGGCTCAGCAAGTTGGGTTATCGTTAGAAGAAATCAAACATGCGCTAGATGAGCTGCCGAAGCACCAAGCTCCAAACAAACAGCAATGGGAAGTCATGGCAAGCCATTGGCATGAACAGTTAGAACAAAAGATTCAAAAACTCAAAGCCTTACAAAACGATTTGGGTGGATGCATTGGCTGCGGATGTTTGTCGTTAGAAACCTGCGCACTGCGAAACCCAGAAGATGTGTTAGGCAAAGATCACTCAGGTTCGAATTTGACCTTAGAAGAAGGGGCGTAAGCGTTATTCTTTGTCGAAACTGTCCACCACAATCGCGCCCATCGACGCTGGCATTGTGATGACGATAACGCGTTTTATCGCAACGATCGGGTCAGTAAAGAGTGGCAACTTGTCGAGACAAAATAGCACCAAAGCCACCACGATAGCGGCGATGGAATAGGCGATCACAACGCGAAATACAAAGATGGGAATGCGCTTTCTAATGTGGCTTTGAAATACGCTTTGATAAGCGAAAAAGCTGAGAAAAATCACAGAAAGGCTTAACAACATGAGCAGGTTTATCATGGGTAAGCTTTCACCCAATCGCCATGCTTCTTCCGAAAAAGAGATAGGCACAGCAAGGGCAAAAGCGCCAACTAACACTTGGCTGGCATCTTCAAGATTAAAGTGGCTGCTCATGTTGTAGGTTCCGTTATTCGTTGTTATTGCTCAGCTGCAACAGCTTCTCGAATCGCTCGTTACCGTGCAGCAATTCAAGATCGCGTTCTTCTGCCAACAAATCGCGAATTGAAGGGCTGTAGTCAATGGCGCGTTCCAGATCTTCAATCGCTTGTTCCTCAATCCCTAATCGAGAGTACGCACAAGCGCGTTGGTAAAGCGCAGGGCCATTGGTGTAATCTACCTCAAGCACTCGGTTACATATGCTTAGCGCCCAATGGTATTCGTTGATTTCCATGGCCGCATCGGCTTTGTAAGTTAATGCTTCAAGGTCACCAGGTCGAATTACCAAGATTTCGTCATAAATCTCAATACGTTGTTCCGGCGTTTGCGAACTTTGAGCACGTAACCACAAGTTGTGGATTTCGTTGATCTTTTCAATCTCTTTGTTGTTTTCACTGATGATGCGAGTTTTGCGTTTTAAATCTCGCTCCAGCGCAACAAATTTCTTTTCATATTCTTGAGCGATTTTTTCCAATCGCTTGTCCGCCATTTCTTTTGTGTTGTGCTTAAACTCGCGCAGCGACTGCCAACCTACAAAGGCGATCAATGATGCCACGCCCGCGATGATGTAGAAGAAGTACGTTACCGTCACATTTGCGTAGTTCAGCGATTTATCCGCCACCGTTAATTCACGATCGGTGATCTCGGTGATCATTCGTTTTTCAAGGTTTTGGTAATCCTGACGTAAGGATTTAAGTTCATCTAAAATATAGCGTTCCATTAACGGTCTATCTAATAGATCTGATTCAGAATATTTTTCTTCGGATGCCAGAGTCGGGAGAGAGAGAATCAGGGAGATCAGGGAGAAGAAGAGGGCAATAAATAAGCGCATAAAACGTCCTTTTGCGTGAAGAGTACAGATAGACCCTGCAACCATAGCAAATCGAACAAACGTTTAGCAAAGTTATTACAAAAGAAATGCTTGTCACGCTTTTGCGCAACTTTTATGGCTCAAGACAAAAGTGGAAGCAGAAAGACGGGTTTGTGAACGGTAAATTCTTTGGTCAGTTGTTCTTTGTTTTACAACTGGTTATGCTCGTCCTTAATTCTTTCTCAAGTGTGATAAGTGCATGGACGCAAAAGCAAAAAACTACTTAAATCGGTATCTTGATTCACTCTCCCCAGAGCAGAAAAGTGCTATTCCATCAGTCAGTGCTGACTACTATTGTGCCGATGAATACAACGCGAATGTGTGCGCCGAACTCGTACGTATTGGGCAGAAAACGGCATCGTGCAGTATGGATCTGTGGTACCGAGAGCACGGGGAGCCGATGCCAGAGGTCGGGCATTTGCAAGTCGTCACCAATTGGGACGGTGAGCCTGTTTGTGTGATTCAAATGACGGACGTGAGCACTTGTCGATACGATGAAGTCACCGCAGAGTTTGCCTACGCAGAAGGCGAAGGTGATAGAACGTTGAACTGGTGGCGTGACGCACATGCTGCATTTTTTAAAGCCGAGTGCGATGAGTTGAACATCGATTGGCATGAGCAACGTTTGCTGGTTCTAGAACGCTTTAAAGTGGTGTATCCATCTGAATAATCAGCGTTGAGTGACTAAAAAACAGCACCGAGTTTGGTGCTGTTTTTGTTTTTATTCCTGCATTCAGATTAACGTTTCACAGCCGTGACGCTGAATACATGCCAATGTTTAGGCGTCCCGACTATGGTGGTGCCATCTTCATCTCTTTCATGCATGGAGACGATGTCATAGCCCTCAAAACATTGCTCGACTTGCTGGCGAGTGAGTGAAGTTAGATGAGCATGCGAGTTTGAATCAACCCAAGAATCGTTCACGCCTAAAAAGTCTCCGCAGAAAACACCACCTGATGGCAAAGAAGAATCGATTTGATTCCACACGTTTTCAAAGTGCGCTTTTGGGCAAAAGAACAGGCTGGCGCTAGCAATAAATAGGGTGCACTTAGGGTAATCAAAATCGCTGAAACACGCTTGCGAGATGGAGAAGTTCGGCTGTTCAGAAAAACGCGTCTCACAGGTTTTTATTGCATCTGAGTTGTTGTCGAATGCGTGAACACGAAAGCCTTGTGCGAGAAGAAAATTGGAGTCTCTCCCTGTACCGCAGCCAGCGTCAACGGCAATTTTCTCTGCTAATGTGTGAAATTGTAGGGCTTTTTCTACATTGACCCTGTGTGGTTGTTGAGCGACTTTTTGATAGTACGGATCCCATGAAACTGACATTGAATTTCCTTTTCGTTATAAAAAACGCCATTCAAATTTGAATAGCGTTTTTGTTGTCCTTGAAGCTAGCCTACACAACTCTATTTTTGCGGCGCTAACGAAATGCGGAGAATGTGACCAAGTTAAAGTTGATCTTCTATTGGCAAAATGCCGGAGAACCAAGCGCCTAATCGGCGAAAAACGCCTGCTTCGGGTTCCGAATCATATTCCTCACCAGTTTTGGTGTTTGTCCAAACAAAACGCCTGCTTCGGGTTCCGAATCATATTCCTCACCAGTTTTGGTGTTTGTCCAAACAATGTCTCCGTCACGTAGAGTGAGTCGATAAGCGTTGTCTTTCAGTTGGCTGGGTAATTTTGCCAAGAACGTTTGCACGTATTCCGGTTGTTCAATCACAACGGCCATTTCGGTATTCAAAGCCGCAGATCGAGGGTCCCAGTTCATAGAGCCGACGAACAGTGTTTTGTCATCAATCGTCATTGCCTTTGCGTGTAAGCTCGCGCGGCTACTACCTGTTAAGCTCCATTTACTCTTGAGCTTCGCGCTGGATTTCACTTCCCAAAGTTTGATGCCGGATTCGAGCAAATCTTCACGATATTTGGCGTACCAGCCATGAACGGCAAAGACGTCATTCGACGCAAGGCTGTTGGTTACGATGGTGATGTCGACACCTCGCTTAGCTGCATTCGTCAGAGCTTTTGTGCCAGCTTCTGTTGGGATGAAATAAGGCGAGATGAGTACGAAAGAGTGCTCAACACTTTTTAATAGCTCGGTTAAGTTTCCGACTAACTGACTATCGTGTGTCGTGACTTTATCTGGCAAATCGAACCAAACTTGTCCATCACCCCAGTACAAATTCAGTTTGCCTTGTTTGAGGTCTTGATACATATCCAAGGCGGTAAAATCGTATCGGCCAGAAGAGAATTTTTCTTGCAAGTTCAGTTTGGTGACTTGTTTTTGAATCGCGGCATCGGAGACGCTTTGAGACTCTGGCGATATCCACTCCATCGGCACGGCGTGTACGCTGTTCCAATAAAGATCAAACTGATCCGCCGTTTGCTGCACGGCTTCCCCGTAGAGCAGTAAATCGAAGTCGCCGAACTCTACTTCTGATTCAAAAGAGAAATACTCGTTACCGATATTTCGTCCACCGACAATCGCAGAGACACTGTCAGCAATCAGCGATTTATTGTGCATTCGGCGGTTCAGTCGTTCGAAGTCACTGGTTAACGCAAAGATTCGTGCAGAGCGGTATTGATGAGGATTGAACAGGCGTATCTCAATATTGGGGTGCGCATTTAGAGCCGCCATGACGTTGTCGTTGCGTTTTTGCATGTCATCAAGCAGCAGTCGGATTCTGACGCCTCGTTTGGCTGCTTCGTACAAACGCCAAGTGATCAGCTGGCTGGTTTCGTCACCGCGATAAATATAGTACTGAAGATCCAAGCTTTTTTGTGCGGACTCGATGAGAGAAGTACGAGCAAGAAGGGCATCGTGTCCTTGGTTGAGCGGGTAAAAGCCAGTGATGGTTTTAGGATCTTCACCATAAGCTTCAAAGTAATGAGCCAGAACCGAATCTTGTTGATAGCCGAAATGGAAAGTTGTGGATTTCTCACTTGGCTGATTTGATTCGATTGATGAGCATGCTGAAAGCACTGAGAACATGGATGCGAAAATGAATTTGGAGAGCGTATGTAACAATGGCACATTTCCTTGTCTTACAAAACCTTACTGTATTGAAGTATAGACATAAGTGCTTTCAACGTGCAGTTATCGCGGCTAAAGAACGAGTGTTTAGTCAAGTAAATCCATGAAGTGAGATCATACTGCGGGAAGAAAGCGGTATTGGGCGCGTTTTTCTCCTAATTTCAGTTTATTTTTATGGCGCACAAAATCATTTATTTTACTTATGTTTCTTGTTGTATTGGTCATTATCACTAATATCTGGCGATAATAACCAATAGCGCTCTGTAATAAATCAATTGAAATATATAACCATATGAATTTATTGAGGTAAATGTTTGGCACAGCGTTTGCCTAGAGACAAAAGAAGTAGGTCAGCACAACTTGCGGAGCTGGTTAATTTTTTGTTAATTTTATTAACTTTGAATAGACGGTTATTTGTGGCTAGTCACCACAGAAAAACGCAGCTCTCTTACTTTACTTGTAATTGGCCTCAGCAAGCAGGCAACGAACACGGGTTCCTTGCCTTGAACTGCATGATTTCGTTTCAAGTTAGTTGAATGATGTAACGGCCACACACCATGTTGTTAGTCGCTACAGAAGTACAAATATCTTCGTCTATTTCAGATGCAATGAACTCACCGATTGCTCACAGGGAGTACTTGCTAACTCATTGAGCATTATGCTTTTTGATGTCGCATTTAGGTTGAAAAACCAACAAGAGCATTCGGCTGAATACAACAATAAAAAAGGATTTTTGATGTTAGCAAAACCCATAGTACGTTGGCTTTTACCCTTCGTTGTCGTCGGCGGATCTTACGCTGGATATGCCGCGATTGCAGCGACAGCTCCAGAGAAAGAGTCAACAAAAGAAACCATAACCGAACCCACAGTTCGAGCCTCTTCTCTTTTTCCTACTGACCATAAAGTCGTGATTACCAGCCATGGCGAATTGGTTCCATTCGAAAAAACACACCTTTCTGCTCAAGTCAGCGGTGAAGTGATCAGTTGGCACCCTAATTTTGTAACCGGTGGCATCGTGAAGCGTGGGGAAGTGCTATTCACGATAGAAAGCGATAATTATGAAGCGGCCGTACTTCAAGCTGAAGCGGGTCTGGCTAGTGCTCGTGCATCGTTAATTGAAGAACAAGCAAAAGCGGAAGTGGCGAAACGCCAAGCGAAAAAACTTAGCGACAAGCAAGTCACCGATCTGTACTTGCGTAAACCTCAGGTGCTTAGCGCGCAAGCGCAAGTGAAGTCTGCTCAAGCCGCTCTCAAACGTGCAAATCGCGACTTGGAAAACTGCCGAGTGGTTGCGCCATACGATGCTTTAGTGGTCGAGCGTGATGTCGGTGTGGGTCAGTTTGTGACGTCGGGATCTCGTGTCGCAACTTTGAATAACATCGAAGTGGCGGAAGTGCATGTTCCAATTGCTGGTTTTGATAGTGCGTTTTTGCCGGAGTCAATCAAAGAGCTGACAGCAACCGTAACTCAGCAAGGCATTCTCTCGACCACACGTGAAGGTAAAGTCGTTCGCGATTTAGGAATGATTGATAGCGCCACGCGCATGATCAATATGGTGATTCAGGTTGAAGATCCTTATGGCATCGATAACCAGCAACCGCCAATCAAATTTGGTTCTTACGTCGAAGTCAGCTTTACGGGCAAAGAGCTCAAGCATATCTATCGTCTTCCACAAGAATTAGTGAAAAACCGCACGGTTTGGGTCGTCAACGATGAAAATCAACTTCAGCCTCGCACTGTCACAGTGTTAAGAGCGGAGGGAGAATTCATGTTGGTAGGTGAAGGTTTGGAACAAAGTGACCAATTGGTTCTGACTCTTCCTGAATACCCGCAAAAAGGCATGGCGGTTATAACGACTCCGAAACCGTCGTACAGTAAGTAGGAGTTTGTCATGGAAGATACGAATCAAAAGGGCATCATTGCCTATTTTGCCAATAACCCTGTGGCTGCCAACCTGTTGATGGTGTTTATCATCATCATGGGTATCGTGAGTTACATGTTTATCCAGCGTCAGATGTTCCCGAATATCGAAGTGAACTACATCGACGTTCGCGCGACTTATCCAGGTGCGTCTCCTCAAGAAATTGAAGAGAGTATTTTGGTCAAAGTGGAAGAGTCGATCAAAGACGTTACTGGCATTAAAAAAGTGGTGTCGCGAGCTTCTCGTGGCAGTGCTTATATTTCTATCGAAGTTGATGTCAACGCGGATATCAAGCGAGTGCTTGATGATGTGAATCAGCGCATCGATACTATTTCTAACCTGCCTCTTGGCATGGAGCCCATCAATGTCTATCAGGTTGAATGGCGACAAGACGTGATAGAAATGGGGCTGGTGGGGGACAGGCCTCTTGAAGAGCTTAAGCCGATTGCGAAGCAGATTGAAGATGAGCTTCTGCAGCTTAATAACGTCATGTTGGTGTATTTAAGTGCGCCAGAGGAAGAGATTGCGATTGAAGTCGATCCCCTTGTGCTGCGTAAGTATGACCTAACGTTGAATGACGTAAGCAATGCCATTCGTCGTTACTCGGCAAACTTCTCGGCGGGCGAAGTCAAAACAAACTCCGGGATGATTGCGGTTCGAATCGAGAACCAATATTACCGTGGAGATGAGTTTAGAAATATTCCCGTTAAGCTAGGTGCCAATGGTGCCAAGGTATTGTTGCAAGACATTGCTACCATCAAAGATGGCTTTACCGAAGAAGAGCGCTACTTCGAGTATTCAGGTCAAAATGCTATCTACATGTCAGTCGAAGCTACGCGCGATCAAAACATCATTCCGGTTGCTCAGTCAGTTCGTAACTACATCGAAGCCAAAAACAAAACCTTGCCGAGTGATGTTCAGCTAAAAATTCTGGTCGACATGACGTACTACCTAAATGGTCGTCTCGACATGATGCTGAAAAACTTGCTGCAAGGCGCGGTGCTTGTTGCGATCATGTTGACGATTTTCCTACGTTTCCGTTTGGCGATGTGGGTAATGATCGGCTTACCAGTGTGTTTCCTTGGTGCGGTGATGATGATGCCAGCTTTGGGTATTACAGTGAACATCGTCTCGCTGTTCGCTTTCATCATGGTGCTCGGAATTGTGGTGGATGACGCCATCGTCATGGGAGAAAGTGCGTACAGTGAAATCGAAGAAAAGGGCGGCGGTGTCGAGAACGTGGTACGCGGTGTCAAACGCGTTGCTACGCCAGCGACATTTGGTGTTCTGACAACGATTGCTGTATTCGCACCATTCTTGCTTTCGAGTGGTATTGATAGCGCTTTCTTTTACGGCATTGCTGGTGTCGTGATTCTGTGTTTGATCTTCAGTTTGATTGAATCAAAGTTGATCCTACCAGCGCACTTGGCGCATACCCATTTTAAACCAGTCAAACCTGGTGGATGGCGAGATCGTTTCAACCAACGTTTCTTCGGCTTTGTAAACGGCACTTATCGTAACTTCGTGAAAGCTTGTACGCATTGGCGTTGGACTGTATTTGCTGTGTTCTGTGGTTTATTGCTGATCAGTGCTGCATTGGTTAAATCCAACTATGTGCGTGTTATCCCTAACCCGAAAGTACCGACGGATTACCCTGCGATTACTATCGAGATGAATGACACGGTTTCCAGTGAGCAAACCATTGAAGCGTTGAAAACCATCGAGCGTGTCATGCAAGAGGTCGAGTCTCAAACTATTGCTGAACATGGGCAAGGAATGATTCGCGATGTGCTTTCTTACAATAGAAGCCGCACCGAAGGACGAGTGTTAGTGCCGCTTGTCGATGAGGAAATTCGTCCGTTCAATACCTTTGAACTTGCTCGACGCTGGCGTGAGGCGATGCCTGTTATTCCGGGGATGAAGAGTATCAAGATCCGCGAACAAAGTGCAGGTGGTGGCGATCGTGATGAGTTTGGCTACTTACTGTTTGGCTCCAACATCAATGAACTTAATCAAGCAGGACGTTACTTGATTGAACGTTTGCAGCAAGAAGAAGGGTTGTACGATATCTCGTCATCCATTGATTCAGGCAGCAAAGAAGTGCTTCTTTCTCTTGCGCCTGTTGCGTACGATCTCGGTCTTGACTTGACCATGATTGCGCAACAAGTCGGCGGCAGTTTTTACGGCGGAGAAGCACAGCGTTTGATTCGCGACGGTGAAGAGATCAAAGTCATGGTTCGCTATCCTCAACTGACTCGTGAAGCGTTTTCTTCATTACGTTACGCTGTCATTACTACGCCAGCAGGCAAGAAAGTGATGTTGGGCGATGTCGTGAATATCAGTGAGCAGCCTGGGGTTAGCACAATTCGTCGCGAAGGTGGTTATCAAACCGTTTATGTGTACGGCTCTATTGATGAAGAACTCGTTGAGCCACAAGAAATTGTGAAAATCATCGACGATAGTATTTTGCCTGATATGAAGAAGCTGCACCCAAGTGTCAAAACAGAGCTGGGTGGTGACATCGAAGAGCAAGCCGCGCAACGCAACGAACAAATCATGTTCTTTGTGGCAGGGATGATCATTGTTTATATCTTGCTTGCCGTACCATTGAAGAGCTATACCCAGCCTCTTATCGTGATGTCCGTTATCCCGTTTAGTTTAACAGGGGCGATTTGGGGACATTTCTGGTTGGGGCTAGACATTAGCATGATGTCGACATTCGGTTTGATCGCAGCCGCAGGTGTGGTGATCAACGACTCGTTGGTGATGACAGATTATGTGAACCAAGTGCGAGAGAAAGGAATGAGCATCAAGCAGGCGGTGGTTGAGGCTGGTTGTGCGCGTTTTCGAGCGATTACGCTGACATCCATCACGACCTTTGCGGGTGTATTGCCTATTATGTTCGAAACCAGTCTACAAGCACGTTTCGTAATACCAATGGCCGTCGCTTTGGGCTTTGCTGTGCTGTATGCCACAGTCCTGACGTTGGTGTTAGTGCCTTGTCTGTATCTAATGCTTGAAGATATTAAAAACATCTTTCGAGCGATTAAGCGCTTCTTCCAGCGTGTCATTGGTCGTTTTAGAAAAGCGTCAGTATCTTCAGATGTTTCTGCGAATACATCGAACTAGCATCTCTTGTCTTAATAAAAAAAGCAGCCTTCGTGCTGCTTTTTTTATGCCGAGGATTTAGGCCTGAATGACTTTAGATGAATGTTTGAGGCGCACGTTTTGAGCCGATAACTGTGAGGATAAATGGCGCTCTATACTATAGATTAACTGAATGAAATTGGCTGTTGGATTTGCTTGGTTAATTTAACACTTGGGGTGCGAAATTTACCATGCTGATATAAATATAAAAACGAACGTTCAATTAAGTTGTTGAATTTAAAGGATTAAAAAGTTGGCATCGTATGTGCAATATATAAATTGTAACCAAAATGAACTGCTAATCCTCAAGGAGCTTATTATGAAAAGCGTAATTCTATCTACTCTAGGTCTTATTGTTGTAACTTCATCGCCAATCGCTGCTGCTAACACTTTAGACAGAGAAGAGTGGAGCTCAGATTTACGTCAGGACTTTTCTGAAATGAAGCATGAAGCTGTAGCAGATATTCAGCAAATGAACATAGACGCAATTGATGCGCGTGATGCTCGAATCGTGAAAAACATCAAAGATGAGCAGGCACAGCTGGTAAAGGTGAAATGCCGCAAAGACGAAGCGAGCAAGTCATAACCTCCGATTGTGAACAATTAATAAAATTAAAATGATGTATCCAATACGAGTTCGACGCTAGTTAGCAGTAGGCGTTGACCTTGTTGCTCTACTTGCCAGCCTTTCAGGCTGGCCTTTTTGTTACAGGTGTACTGTATAATTAGTATCTATGGATAAGTATCTCAATAATTTCTAGTTCAATGGTTAAGTGTCTCTTGTTTCAAACGAGAGACACTTAACCTTTGTATCAATAGATGTATATATCTAGTGAATTATCATCAAGTATAGGGATGAGTGTAATTTTTAAAATTGTTGTTTTCATTAAATTGGAGGCGATGCTATATATTTGAAATTTCGAAAAGATCTAGTCTCCTTTTTATCCTTCATCATACCTTAGTATATGTCCCACTTTTATTTGAATAGGGATTCGTAATGACTTGGGAGTTTATTGAAAGGAAAGAGGCTTTTGATTACATTGGGCTAAATAATAAATCGGTTAATGAAATCGAACAATTCTTACATGGGCGAGTGAGAATTTCGGCTGCACTCTTTAGCAATAAAAAGCTGTATCTATCAAGACAATCTCTCATCATGCTTGCGTCTCTAAATGAGTATGATCAGAAACAAGTTATCAAAGAAATGTATTTTCTTTCATCGAATCCAAGCGCACCGTCGGTAGTTAGACATAAACGTAATCCGCTGCTTCGAATATTTCGCACCAGATATCCCTTCAAAAATTATCATTATTTATTAACTTGTACCCTTAGAGATGGGAAAGTGGTAATCCATGATATAGCTTTTGACCGACAATTACATGGTAAGTCTGTTTTTAAGCATTCACATCAAAGAACCCAAATGTATCATGTGAAAAAAGAAACAGGTAAAAATGGTGAATACAATGGGGTGCAAAACAATGAAGAAGCAAAGTTATTGTTGGCTGAGTGGGATCACACTAAAGCTCAAGTAACTCATCAAGTCAATACACTTCATGCTACGGTAAATGGAATGCTGAATGATTATGAGAAAGCAGCGACACTGATGGGAGTGCATACGCAGGTGGCATATTCAGAAGATAAGCCAACAGAATATACGTTGTTTCACAACCCTTCTGATAATGCGAAGCTAGATCTAATTGAATGTGTTTATGACAAAACTCGATTTACTTCGCACAATGCTCAACACCTAGCGGCGGTAATGAAACAATGTGCGGAGCAGGGTAAAAAAGTTAAATGGACAGTACATAGTCAAGGTGCCATTATTTTTAACTCTGCACTTGAATATGTGAGAAAAAAGAATCCGAGCTTAAAATTATTGAATCAACAAGTCGTGGTGCACGCAGGAGGAGAAAACACAACGAAGATAGGAAAAAACGCACAGCATGTTGGTTTGAAGATAAACTACAATAAAACCCGGACTAACCCTTTTGATATTGTCCCCAACATTGCTGCGAGGCAAACTCCATTGTCGACAAGTAGTCTCGTCCGTTGCTGTAAGTTTTTAGGATTGGTGATGAATGGAGAGGTCACAGAGAGCCCACATACATTACCCTATTTTGGTGTTGAATCCTATCGAAGACAACTGATGATGTCTGGTACTAATATGGCTAGTAAACGTTTAAAAGATATTGATGCATATTTAAAGAACAAGAGTTAGAAATATGGGCCTTATTAAAATTTGTAAAGATGGCTTTCGAGGAAAACCAGATTTTTCAAACTTGCTACATAATGTATTCCAGATAGATGACTTAGTATTGTCATTTGAGTGTCCGAATAATATATATGAAGGGCATGTATACCAAGATCTTGTGGAGTTAAAAAAATTCGATATTGACTCAAAAGTAGAACGGCATGAAAAGTTAATAAAATTGGCTTCTATTTATTTCTCATTTCAAAAAAAAATATTAAACCCTCTATTACCTATAAATAAACAAGGTGGTTTATATATTAGGCTAAGGATCAAGTCTGCCAATGAGAGCATTCACTCTGTCAATCAGTTATCTTCATTAATAGAAAAAGAGTATGTGGAGTTTTATCATGCTCTAGAGTCTCCTGAAGGATCTAAGAAAGGAGATCATACAGAGATGATGAATGATGCTATCGATTACGCAAATCATCGCTGGGGATTAGAGCCGATAAACGAAGAAAAAAAGAGAGCGAAAGAAGAGTTTCTCGTAGGGGAGTTTCTTCGCGGCTACCCCCCAATTAAATGCCAAGTTATTGATGTTGGAGAGAAAACGTACTCAAAATACGTAGAAGGTAACTTGGAGTATAAGAAGGACTATCGAAGAGTTTACAATTTGCATATCAAAAACGAGTTTTACTTTAGTATCGAGTTTTTATACGAAATCGAGCCTATGTTTGCTCAAAAGAAGTTTTTAGATTGGGTGAGAAGTGCTGATGAAACCTTTGAGAAAAAGGTGTTAGAGTTACTAGAATTGTCTCCGCTTGTTGATTCGTATACTACCTCCAAGGTAGAGAGATTGACGAAACAAAACTGATCCTGTGCGCTCTGACTTTAAAACTAAAAGAAAAAAGCCCGCAAAGAATTTCCTCTGCGGGCGTAAAAAGGGCACCAAATTGGGTGTCTATTCATTTTGGAGGTGGTCGAACGTCCATATAAAACTGACAATAGGCTTGGTGAAAGGCTTACCACCAGCGCGACCAACGGAGCTAAAGTTAACATTGTTGTAATCATTGTTAAAATGTTAATTCTTCAATCAATGATTTCATTATCGTTAGTCTGGATTGTGAATATGTTGTTCGACTGTACGCGCAGTGTGCATAAACTCAGTTTTTGATAACCAATTGACTCATAAATTGAGTTTTGCTTATTTGTTTTTGTTATATAAATTCGCTCTCAGTATGTTCTCAATCTTTCATATCTCAGATTAAGGTGACATAAAGTCCTTGCGTTTGTTAATGATGTGTTTTGTTTTTGCGCGAGAGCAGCAGCGTGTTTGAGTGGTAGGTTATGCTCTTAGGTGCGATGGAAATTAAAGCCAAGAAAGTAAAAGAGCAGCCTATTTCGCTCTTTTACTTTGTAAAGATTAGCTTAAGATGTTGGCGACTAACCCCAAGACAAAACTGTCCAATTGGCTTTATCTGCGCGTGCTTTTAATTGAGGGCAAGGATTCACCAAATATGCGTAATCTGCGTATTCGCATAAAGGTAAATCATTGATGGAGTCGGTGTAAAAATGGACTTCAGAATAAGATTCTGGCTGAGCATCTAACCATGCTTTCAAGCGTATAACTTTGCCTTCACGATAACTCGGAACACCTGCAATTTCAGCGCTGTAGCTGCCGTGCTTCTCAACCAAATCAATTCCTAATGCGACGGGAATTCCTAATCGACGGCCGACCGCTTCGACTAAGAATGTCACGCTCGCAGAGATGATAACCATATCGATGTCATCGCGAGCCAACTGTGCTATCAACGTTTTGGATTGCTCAAACTGCTTAGGCAGGATGTGGTGCTCTACACACTCTTCTACCAACGTATGGACGTGTGCAACGGGCATGTCAGCCAATGGCGCCATGCAGAATTCTAGGTAGTCCTCCATGTCCATTTTGCCTTCTGCGTACAAGGCCATTAAACGCTGATCTTCCTCTATGAAGTTTGATTGCGTTGCTATGCCTTTTTCAACCAAAAGCGCATTCCAAATCATCGCACAGTCGGCGTTGATTAGAGTTTCGTCCATATCAAAGACGTACAAAGGTTTGGACATGTTAGGCTCTCACTGGTTGAATTTCATTAAGGTTAAATAGCAGCTCTAGTTGACTGCCGTTAGCTAGCAAGCGTTCGGATGAACGGTTGAGCAAATCGACCGTAAGATCGCACTCTTCGACGCACACTTGGTAGCGAATTACATTGCCAAGCAGTTGGTGATTTTTGATGGTTCCCATCTGCGGAGCAGAAATATGGTTTCCGTATTGGCGACCATGCTCTTTCACGTAGATGGACTCTGGACGAATTGCCACCTTCCATTCGGTATCGATATTAAAGAGTTGTTTGGCTTTGTTAGCATCGACCAAGTTGTAATGCCCCATAAACCCAGCCACAAATTCATTGGCAGGGTGAGTGTAGATCGCTTCTGGTGTGCCGGCTTGAACAATTTCCCCTTTGTTCATCAAAAAGATTCGATCAGACATGATCATCGCTTCTTCTTGGTCATGAGTCACAAAGATGGTGGTTAGGTTCATCTCTTTTTGTATATCGCGGATCTGTTGGCGAAGATGCTTACGGATCTTTGCATCCAGTGCCGAAAGCGGTTCATCAAGTAAAAGAATACGAGGTTTAACCACGAGCGCTCGGGCTAATGCCACACGCTGACGTTGGCCCCCAGAAAGTTGGTGTGGGTAGTGTTTTTCTTTGCCTTTTAAGTCAACTAACTCTATGACTTTCGTCACTTCGCGTTGAATTTCATCAGAGGCAAGTTTCTTCATTTTCAAGCCAAAGGCGATGTTGCCCTCAACCGTCATGTTTGGAAACAGCGCGTAAGACTGAAAAACCATACCGATGCCTCTTTCTTGTGGCACTTGGTGGGTGATCTCTTCGCCATTTACCCAGATTTCGCCACCATCAACCGGATTTAAACCCGCAAGACTCCGAAGTAGGGTGGATTTACCACAGCCACTAGGTCCTAAAAGCGTGATGAACTCGCCTTGTTCGATAGCGAATTGAATGTCTTCAAATACCTTATTGTCACCAAAACGTTTGGTAAGGTTTTTTGCGGTTACGTAACTCATTATTTGACTCCTCGGCTGAAACGACTTGCCAACCAAGTCAGTAAGAAAATAAACAGGAAATAGGTCATCACGAGCGCAGATGTGAAGTGGCCGCTGGTTTGACGCATGTTGTACAAATAGATTTGTAGGGTTTCGTAGCGAGTGCCGACCAAAATATTGGCGAACACGAACTCTCCTAGTAAGAATGAGAAGGAGAGGAACAACGATGCCATTAAACCTTTCTTTAAATTGGGCAAAATGATCAACAAAAAAGCTTTGGTCGTACTTGCGCCAAGCAAGTGCGCTGCGTCCATCAAATCATGTAAATTGATGGCTTCAAAGCTGTTGGAAATGGCGCGATACATAAATGGCAATGCGATGGTGAAGTAAGTACCCACTAAAATCCAGGGTGTACCGATGAGGGAAATTTCGCTGTCAGCATAGAGTTGAAGAAGGCCGACAGACGAAACCACTGGTGGTACTGCAAATGGCAGCAAAATCAGGATATTCATCAGCTTGTCGAGTTTCGGAAAGTAGTAAAACACCACGAAAATCGCAGGCAGTATGAGAACAACACTCAGTGCTAGTGCTGAAAGGCCAATAAAGAGCGAGCGACCAAACGCCTGTAAGAAGCGAGGATCCGTAAGCAGTTTAATGTACCAGTCAAAAGTGAAACCATCAGGCAGAATCGTTGCGCCCCAGCGAGAAGAGATCGAGTAAATGAACGTCGCTAGAATCGGGATCAGCATGATTCCGACGATGGTGTAAACGACGCTTTTATGGAATCGAGAATTTACGTCTTGCATGGTTTACTTCCTGCTTTTCTTGGCTGCGTAACTTTTGGCAATCAGCCACTGGTTAATCACCGTAATAAACGCCAACAGCGCCATTAAGATGACCGAGATGGCGGCTGCTAAATTTGGCTCTAGGAACAAATCACCAGACACCAAACTAGCTATACGAATGGTAATGACGTTGTAGTTACCAGAAGTGAGCGCATAGACGCTGGCATACGCGCCGATCGCATTGGCGATCAAAATAATGAAAGTGCCAAACAGAGCAGGAGAAAGCACAGGCAAAGCCACTTTCGCCCAATATTGCGCAGTTCTTGCCCCCAACAGTGCAGCCGCCGCTTGCCAATCATCGCTCAGCGCATCAAAAGCGGGATAAAGCAGTAAAACCGCCAGTGGGATTTGGAAGTAGATGTAAATCGCTAGCAAGCCCCATTTGCCGTACAAGTCAAAATCACCGAGCAAACCATATTGCTTGAGCAACAACGTAATCGCGCCGTTTGTGCCTAAGATGATGATGAAGGCAAACGACAGAGGTACGCCTGCAAAGTTGCTGCTCATGTTGGTGAAGGCAATCACGGCGTCTCTTAGCTTACTGTTTACTCGGCGTAAGGAAGAAACTAACAGCGTCGCAATGGCGAGCCCGAAAATGCTCGACCAAACGGACAGCCATAAACTGTTTCCGAATGCTTGCAGCATGAACGCAGAATCGAGTACTTCGATGTAGTTATCGAGAGCGAACTCTCCATCGTAGATAAAGCTGTTAAACAGCACCCAAATCATGGGCGCGAGTTGAAATAGGTAGAAAAAAAGCGCAAAGGGAACCAGCCAGATTGCGGGTTTGATGCGCTTGAGCCAAACGCTTGTCGTTGGTTTCGCCGCGCGGCTCGCGCTTGGTGATAAAACAGAACTGCTCATAGTGCTAACAACGCTTGCGTGTAAGGTTTATTATGGTCAAGGTTTAACAACTGACAAACCGTGCCACAAATCTCGGTTTGCTTAACGTGACACTCTTGATGTGTGAACTTGTCGCCAATCACAAACATCGGGACTTCACGCTCTTCAGGGAGAATACCGCCGTGAGAAAGATCGTTGTTCATGCCATGGTCACTGGTGACGATGATCTGATAGCCATCGGCCAACCATTGCTCGATGTAATTGGAGAGAATGATGTCTGCACTGCGTGCTGAGTTGCGGTATTGGCGAGAATCCAACCCGTGCTTGTGACCCATGTCATCAATGTTCATTGGGTGGATCAGCAAAAAATCAGGCTGGTGAGTGCGACGCAAATGTTCCGCGTCTATGAAAAGCGCTTCATCAGGATAATGATCCCAATGATAGAAACAGCCGTGCTGAATATTCATGGTTTCATCGTTCGTAAAACGATCGCGAATCGGCTCAAACGGGGCGCGGTTATAGAGTTCACTCACCCAGTGGTAAGCCGCCGCCGTCGTCACTTTGCCTTGCGATTTTGCCAAACTAAAGATGGAATCATGATTCGACAGACGAACGATATTGTTGTTCACAATGCCGCTTTCTACGGGGCGAACCCCAGTTAAAATGCACTCATACAGTGGACGCGACATTGAAGGGAGTTCACATTGCACGGGGTAAAGCGTGGCGCGCATTTCTGGTCGTGAATGACCATGTTCTAGTAGACCGTTTAGGTAGCCCATACAATTGCGGGCTACCTGATAGTTCAGTCCATCTAGAACAACAAGGATAACCTTATTGCTCATGATAAATTCTCAATACTTCTTGGAGGGAGGTTACTGTTGGTGAATCAACACACTTTCTTGCCATTGACGCGGCAGCTTACGTGCTGATTTTTCCCATGCAGAGAAGTCGGTCACTGGGTGAACGTTGCTGTACTGGTCATTTGCAATCAGCTTGTCTTGCACAGATTTTGGCAGAGTAATACTGGTGCGAATTGGACGTGCGTAACCTTCTGCTAGGTTTATTTGGCCTTGGTCACTAAAGATGTACTCACGAGCCAATTTGGCTGCGTTTGGATTTTTCGCGTATTTGTTGATGATGGTTGTGTAACCAGAAATCACGGAACCATCTTGTGGAATCGTGACAGTAAAGCGCTCGCGGTCAATCTTGTCGCGGTAGTTCAGCGCGTTGAAGTCCCACATGATCGCCACTTCAACTTCGCCTTTTTCTAGGTTGGCGATGTTCGGATCGGTAAACGACAAGCGACCTTGTTTCGCCAGTTCAGCAAAGAACTTGATTGCTGGTTTAAGGTTCGATTCGTCACCACCGTTGGCAAAAGCGGCTGCCAAAACCGCGTTGTTCGCTTGCGCCGCAACGCCTACGTCTCCAACCGTCACTTTGTAGTCACCTTTGAGTAAGTCACCCCAAGTTTTTGGTGCGTCTTTGACTAGGTTGTTGTTTGAGATAAAAGAGATAGTGCCAGTGTATGCCAGCGCCCAATGGCCATCTTTATCTTTCGCCCAATCGGGAATGTCATTCCAAGTGGTCGGTTTATACGGTTGAGTTACGCCTTTTTTCACGGCAACTCGCGCAAATGCAAAACCGACGTCACCGATATCTGCGGTCGCATTTTTCTTCTCTGCTTCGAATTTCGCGATTTCTTGTGCAGAGCTCATGTCAGTGTCTTGATGTTTCAAACCGTAGTTTGATTGCAAATCAGCCCACGTGTCTTTCCAGTTTGCCCAACTGTCTGGCATGCCCACACTGTAAACCGAGCCTTCTTTTTGAGCGGCTTTTACTAGGGATTCTACATTGGCATCCGCTGAAAAAGCAGGCGCCGATAATGTTGCTGTAATTGCGGTGGCTGCAAGCAGTTTGGCAGGCACGGCAGTGGAACGGCTAAGCAAAGTTTTCATTGTCTCTATCCTTCTGGACTAGGTCAGTAAGTTCGCTTTTTATCCTATGGGGGGAATGTGACGGTTTGGTGCAGATAATTTGACAGTTATGATTCACTTCTGTGGCGTTTGCATTTCATTTGATGAATAAGTGAGCAGTTTGGCTTGTCATATTTCTGTTACTTAAGCCGCTTATGTTGTTGAGAAAATATCTATTGGACTAGGTCAGAATGAAAGCAACAGGTGCGGGCCAGTTAGGGACGCAGTTAGGAAAAATTAAAACCAGCTTGAGACAGCAAATTCACTCTGGCGTGGTTTCTCAAGGGCAAAAACTGCCTTCAGAAAGAGAGTTAAGTGAGCTGTTTTCTACCACCCGAATCACGATTAAAGATGCATTAGTCTCGTTGGAAACTGAAGGGCTGATTTATCGAGAAGAACGCCGTGGTTGGTACGTGTCTCCTGAGCGAATCTGCTACAACCCGTTGTCGCGTTCTCACTTTCATCAAATGATTCGTGAGCAGCATCGGATTGCAGCCACCCAACTGATCAGCGTGCGCAGTGAAATGGCGGCAGGGGATTACGCAAAAGCGCTTGATATCGAGCAGATGACGCCAATCCACATCATTGAGCGTTTGCGTTGTATTGATGGACGAGCCGTGCTGTTTGTTGAAAACGTGCTAAAAGCGAGTTTGTTCGATGGTATTTTGGCAGAGAATCTGACTATGTCGCTGACGGGCATTTTCCGTGAGAAATATGGCTACGAGACAATGCGCTCTCGATTCGATGTCATTCCAACGTCAGCGCCAGCACATGTGGCGAAAGCATTGAACCTGACTGAAGGACAACCTGTACTGAAAATTTGTCGCGTGAACTACAAGCAAGATGGCGAGCTAATGGATTGCGAGTTGGAATATTGGCGACCTGACGCGGTGATGATTCGCATAGACAGCGTGGGATAAACAGCAGAATCAAAAAGAGCCCAATTAAGGGCTCTTTGCATTTTATGGAGTTGGATATCTAAAACAGACTTAAACCAAACCTTGCTCCTTCGCCATTTGATTGGCAATGCCCGGCGCTTTCAAAATGCTAGGTAGCAAAATGAAAGATACGGGAACCGCGGTGATCACAATGAAGGATTGCAGCGCAGTGATACCGCCTGAACCCATAGAAATCAGCGCGATAGCCACAACGCCCATCATCAATCCCCAAAACGAGCGAATCACTGCGTTTGGCTCGGCAGAACCCGTCATTACTACACTGATGGTGTAGGTCATCGAGTCACCAGTCGTAACGATGAAGGTGGTGGTCAAAATCAAGAACAGCACGGAAATGATCATTGGAAATGGCAGTTCACCAGTGATTGCAAGCAATACGGCTGGAAGGTTGAAGCCTTCAAAAGCCGAAGAGATCAATCCCGGATTCGCGAGCTCGAATGCTAAACCGCTACCGCCCACGATGCTGAACCAAAAACAGGTGATCAGCGGCGCAGCAATACTGATGGACAAAATCAATTGGCGAATTGTACGGCCACGCGAAATACGCGCGATGAAGATTGCCATCATTGGCCCGTAACCAATAAACCAACCCCAGAAGAACACCGTCCACCAGCTTAACCAGCCAGTGTCACCGCGATAAAGCGCCATCGGGAAGAAGTTATCCACCATGCGGCCTACGCCTTGCACATAGCCATCAATAATAAAGCTCGTTGGGCCAAAGAACAGGATGTAACCGATCAGCAGTACCGACAGGATGATGTTGTAACGGCTCACAAGTTGGATGCCTTTGCTTACGCCACTTAGCGCCGAAAGCGTGTACATCACGATGGCAGCGACAATCACCATGCTTTGGGTGATGAAGTTATCTGGGAAAACAAATAATGAGTTCAGCGCGTAGCTGATTTGCAAACCAAGAAAGCCAATAGGACCGATAGTACCAGCGGCAACGGCGATGATGCTGCACGCATCCGCCAGGTTACCAATCCAGCCATGAATCGCTTTGTCGCCAAAGATTGGGTAAAGCAACGTGCGTGGTTTAAGTGGCAAGCCTTTGTCGTAGTGCAGGTGCATCAAGACGATGGATGAAAGGCAACCGAGAATCGCCCAAGCCAAAAATCCCCAATGCATAAACGACTGAGATAACGCATTGATTGCAGAAGTTTTTGGTGAAGCTTCACCATACAAAGGTGGCGCTGTAACAAAGTGAGCAATTGGCTCGGCAGCAGCCCAAAAAACACCACCACCAGCGAGTAGGGTGCACAGTACAATCGACAGCCATTTGAATGTGTCGATGTCTGGTTTCGCTAAGCCGCCCAAACGTACATACCCTGTACGACCAAACGCGAGAGCCAAACCGATAAGGAAATTGAGAAGAAGCAATACTTGCCAGTAAGCTCCGAAATATTTTGTCGCAAACCCAAAGCCTGCGTTAACCATTGCGGTTAGAGATTCGGTGTTCGTCAATGCAAGCAGAACGAACAAACTGAGGAAGCTACCACTCAACCAGAATACTGGATTGGTGAGTTCGAGGCGTTTCAGTAGGGAAGGGGGATGAATGGCAGAATAGTCTGCTTCCTGAATAGGAGTATGGGGGGCGGCATTCGTCATATTTGACATAATTACTTCGCTTTTTAGGGCTCGGAAGCCGTGCATTTCCCCTCACATCAAGTCGATGAAAAGTGTGAGGATGTTCAAAAAGCCGCTGATGGTAACATGTCGAGATAGCGAATATAACCGTAGATTTAGATTAATTTTTAACACTTTAGCCAAGCCTCTGATTTTTTGCAGAGATTTTGACTGAAATTTTAGCGTGAAGTGCGCCGCATTTCGTTTGTAAATGACATTCCCCTTATTCTTGTAGGGACTCATCAGAATTACATTGAGCCAACCTGTTCTAATAAAAATTAAAGGTCTTACCCTATGGCTCAAATTGAACTCAACGGGACGTGGCAACTTACCTCACCACAGCGTTCAGATATCGATATTCCTATGAATTTACCCGGCGATAATGTCTCGGCATTATTGCAAGCAGAGCTCATCCCCAATCCTTACTTTGCTGACAACGAAGCCAAAGTCCGCTGGATCGAAGCGTGTGATTGGCATATTGAACGACAGTTTGAAGTGGGCGACTCCACGCTGTGCGCTTCTCATATTTGGATGACGCTGACTCGCGTTGACACTTTGGCTCAGTTCTTTATCAATGGTGAGCGAGTACTAACTAGCAGCAATATGTTTGCCCAGCAACGTGTGGATATTAAACCGTATTTAAAACAAGGTACTAACACAATTCGGGTTGAGTTTGCTCGGGTGGATTTAGAAGGTATCGCAAGAGCAAAAAAACTGCCATTTCCTATTCCATCGGCAATGGGCAACAACCAAATTCCACACATGAATTTGATCCGCAAAACACAATGCCATTCCGGATGGGATTGGGGCATTTGTTTGATGGTATCGGGAATTTACGACCCAATCCAAATCGATGTAGTGACCGACATTTGGTTAAAAAATGTCTCAATCGAGCAACAATGGCAAGCCGATGGCAGTGTGATTTTAGACGCGCTGGTGGAAGTGCAAACCGACAACCAAAGCCATCATGTTACCGTGGAATTTGATGGCGAAGTTCAATTTATTCAAACCGAAGGAAGTGGTCACTATCACTGTCAGTTCCATGTTCAAAAGCCGCAACTCTGGTGGCCAGCAGGTTACGGCGATGCGCATCTGTACACCATTTCTGTTGGTTGTGGTGAGCAAACGCTGTCGCGCAAGATTGGACTTCGTCAGTTGAGCTTAAATAGTCAGGCAGATGAACATGGCTCTGCGATGGAATTTATCGTCAATGGCACGCCTATTAATGCCAAAGGTGCGAACTGGATTCCTGTCGATGCGATGCCGGGGCGAGAATGTGAATGCCGTTATCGAGACCTACTGCAAAGTGCGGTTGATGCCAACATGAACATGATTCGCGTGTGGGGCGGCGGTCAGTACGAGAGTGAAACCTTTTATAACCTTTGCGATGAACTCGGTTTGCTGGTGTGGCAAGACATGATGTTCGCCTGCTCGTTGTACCCATCAAACGACGAGTTTTTAAAAGACGTAGAAGAAGAACTTCGATTCCAAATTCCGCGTCTTAAAGCGCATCCTTCCATTGCACTTTGGTGTGGCGATAACGAAGTAATTGGTGCCATTGGTTGGTATGACGAATCTAAGCACAACAAAGTGAAATACACCGTCAATTATGACCGCCTCAATCGCATGATTGAACAAGTGATTACTCAGCAAGATGATTCGCGCCGCTTTTGGCCGAGCTCTCCCTGCAATGGCGAGTTGGATTTTGGTGACGCATGGCACGACGATCGTAAAGGCGACATGCACTTTTGGGATGTATGGCATTCGGGTAAATCATTTAGCGCGTATCTAAACATCAATCCTCGTTTTTGCTCTGAATTTGGCTTCCAATCTTGGCCATCTTTCGCGGAGGTGAAGCAGTTTGTACCCGAGCGAGACTGGAACATCACTTCACCAACGTTCGAGCAACACCAAAAGAATCCACGTGGTAACAGCATCATCACTGAGATGTTTACTCGTTACTTCCGTTTTCCATCGGGCTTTGAGCAGATGTTGTATTTGAGCCAGGTGCAACAAGCGATGGCCATCAAAACCGCGTGTGATCACTGGCGTGCGATTTCTCCAATTTGTCGAGGCATGCTGTATTGGCAGCTCAATGACAACTGGCCCGTCAGTTCGTGGTCAAGCTTGGAGTACAGCGGCCGTTGGAAGCAGTTGCACTACCATGCGAAGCGATTTTTTGCGCCGCAGTATTTGGTATTTTCCGAGCATACAGGCAAGTTGAGCCTGCATTTGCTCAATGATGCCAAAGAGCCCGCAAGCGTCAATACACAGCTCAAGTGGGTAGATTGGCAAGGGGAAGAAAAGCAATGTTGGAGTTTAGAACAGACGGTCATAGCAGACAGTAATACGATTTTGTGGCAATTGGATGAATCGTTTGAGAAGGATGAACTTAGGTCAGGCTTCTTCTATGTTGAAGCGCAAATCGGTGAAGACAGAATAAGTAATACATGGTTTTGTTCTCATGAGCTGAAAACTTTGCCGATGGCGAAAGCCAATATTGATGTCTCGATTGAGGGACGCCAAATTACATTAGTTGCGGATAAGCCTGCTTTCTTTGTGCATGTGGAGTGTGATACCCAAGGTCGTTTTAGTGATTCCAGCCTCACTCTTCTGGCGAACCAGCCTGTAACGATTGAGTTTTTGGGAGACGATCTGGCCGCGATGTCGACATCATTACGGGTTTACCATTTGATGCAGTAAACACAAACTCAACGTTGAAAGGGGGCTTCCATGCTCCCTTTGTTGTTTCACACTAGAGCAAATTACGTTTTGCCCACGTAATGGCTTGCATGCGATTTTTGACTTCGAGCTTACGGAAAATACTATAGAGGTGCGATTTCACCGTGTGCTCACTGACAAAGAGCGAATCGGCAATATCAAGGTTTGAGCCACCCTGACACAGTGCAGAGAGCACTTGCATCTCACGACGGGTCAGTTCCATTTCGAGTTTCGTTTCTAGCTCACCGACGGTATTGTTTAGGCTCAATAGGTGGCCAATCAGTTGATTGAGAATATCGCGAGAGAGCCAATTCTCTCCGTTCAAAATGCCTTTTAGCCCCATCATTACCTTGTCGAAATCATCCTCAAAATAGAACAAACCTTTCAAGTTTGACCAAGTGAGTAAGCTCTCGATCCTCAGATTCGGTTCTGCGTTGACCAATACAGTCGCATCTACGTGCTCTAACTCACTGAGAGTTTGTTTGACCTCTGGCAATTCAGGGAGAGAACTATCGACTATCGCTATATAGTGTTCATCGCGGGTGCTAGGGAAATTGACGTCAGCGCCTTGGGTTAAAAGTACGGGTTTTTCTAGGTTCTGTTCAATAGCGGTTTGCAAGCCGCGACCTTGAATGTTGTTGAAGGTGAACAATAAGACGGTGTTGTTGGTTGTGTTGGTATTCATCATCAATGAACCTCCTGTCGAGACTGCATAAACTCATTTCCTACTTGATGAAAGCGATAGAGCACCAGGTCTAACAGCCCATCAAAGCAATATTTCACCATGGGGTTTCCGAAGATTTGTGTGGCGGGGGCTCTAAAGAACGTAACTCGCCGATGTTGATAGAAGTCCCGAATAAAAATGTCGAAGAGAAGTTGTTTAATCACGGGCTCATGAACCGGGAAATGGATGATCGTATTTCCCATGACTTGGAGAATGTCGGTGACTAAGTACTTCAGTATCGAGCGCCCTAAATGCCAAAAGCTGAGAATCCTAAATTCAGACCTCAGCTCTTGATAAATCAAATGGCCAACCAACATGCCTTCACAGTAGTAGAGGCGGGCCTTGCTGGGGGATTCATTGAATTGATTGAGCGTGTCTTCTATTCCGCCGGGCGTGATCAGTTGTTTGTGCACGGCGTTAATTTGCTCATACTCCGTCAAACTGATTTGGCTAAGAGCGCAATTTTTCACATCGGTTACACGGTATTCGTAAACAATGTCTTTAAAGCTCAAATAGATGCTTTTGCTTTGTGAAGCTTTGACCCGTTTGTATTCGCTGGAGGTGTATTGATACTGCTTGCCGATGTAGTGAGCGAAAGCAAGCCGCTTGAGCAAACTGGGCGTTACTTTACCGCTTTCCCACTGGCTTAATGTGGGTTGATTTAAGCTTTCAAAAGCGCTGTAACTTCGGGCTAGCTCATCCGCTAATTGGCCTTGAGTTAACCCCCTTTCCTTTCGAATAGCAGCCACTGCATGCGAAAATTCTAACTTACTAACCATATATCTACGTCCTGAAATTATTATATTTTTGAGTGCTTCTCAGCGGCTCGGACCGAGCCAAAACTTTATGTTCTTGATCTTTTAGTGAGGTACATCATTTGGTCAGCATGTTGAATTAAGGAATCGCTACAGCTTCCTTCATGAGGAAAGCGAGCCATACCAACACTTAAACCGATGTGAACGTTTTGAAAATGGATAAAAATGGGTGCACTGCATGCGTGATGCAGCAAAGACTGAAATTGTTCTAACTCCTTGGTGTCTTCGATGTTTGGCAGGCACAGAATAAACTCATCGCCTCCGATGCGTGTCGCGAACTGGCCGTCGTCTAACAGATGCAAAATACGTTGGGCGGTGATCTGCAACACCTTATCTCCGGCGTCGTGACCAAATTCATCATTCACGGCTTTAAAGCCATCAAGATCGATGTACAACAGAGTAAACGGTTGGGCACGTTGAATCTGTTGTTCGATCAGTTGATTGCCTTTAAAGCGGGAATAGCACCCAGTGAGCTCGTCGATTTCGAGTAATCGTTCAAGCTTTTCCACCTGTTCATATTGTTTTTGCCAAATGCCATGCCAATAACACTCGATAGAGCGTAGTCCTTTGTAAATAAACAGGTTGAACAAAAATAAAAACGTACTTTGAATGAAAAATTCTTTTAAAGCGTGGAGTTTAAAAGGGTCATTCCCTGCTGTTATCAAATCAATGTAAAAGCAAAAAGTCATTGATAAGGCGTAGGTAAAGAACGACCAAAAAACACCGAACTCAACCATGGTCAAAAGTAGGTTGATCGTCACCAACGACGAAAAAAGAAAATGTCCGCCTAAGAAAAAGTACAGGTAAAAAGTGAGGGTGTAACCGAGGATTAGGGCAATGACGACAGATTGATGTTTTTGCTCGAGCGTGAAAGTTCGACTTGCCCAAAGGTAAGTAAAACAAGTGCTCGCGGATAACACGTAAGGAAGGTATACAACAAGATTAACCCCTCTGATTGCACAAGCGAATAGGGTAAAAATAATCCCCAAACTTGTAGAGCGCATGTAGTAGCGCGTAAAAATTTTGGTGAACTGCGTTCTGTCCATCGTTATGTCTCTTAGGAACAGCAAATAATGGGCAGTCAGGGAGAGAAGTCTGTATGGACTGAGTGTGAATGGAGGACGGGAGAAACACAGAAAGTGCGCCGCTTAGGTTGGGAAATGCTGGGCGCATATGCTTTCTCGGGCGTTGTTCTCGTCTGCATGCGACACTGCATTTCATAAAGTTGCTCGATACCTACTGCCGTTTTTATAAACTATTCTATGAGGCAGCATGGCATAAAACTATACGGTTTTCGGGAAAATGCTCCGATCTCAATATGTCCGCATAAAAAGTAGGTTAAAAGCCAATTTATTGAATAAAAGCTAAAACTTAAGTGTTAGGTGGGTTGAGATAAATGGTCTTAAAGTTAAGGTTTTTACCTAAGCTTTTGATGAACGCGGTAGCCAACAACGTAGCCAATGTAGAATAACGCAGCGAGCGTAATGAATGCTGTGACGTAGGCAAAAATGCTATTCAGCCCTAGCCCGAAAGCCAGTGTAAATGCGATGCCGTTCACTGCTTCTGCAGGCATCATGTACCAATCAGCATGAACGGAAGATCCGAATAGGAGAAATGTGCAAAGTAAAACGATCGTGCCGCCGAGCAAGCCGACCCATCTGCTGTTGTTCATGTTGTAATCCAGGGGTTACCGAAGTAACGTAACAAAATATTTCAGAGCCGGCATTATACAACCGAGAGAGGGTATAGGTGGTAGAAATATTTGCCTCACAAACTAAGAGGCCATCTAAGTGGCCTCTTTTTAACCGATTTAACGGCATCCGTTATGATGCAAAGGTGTGAGGCTTGTAAGAAACCTAACCTTTGGCATTCGTTTCGGGTTGTGCTTCTGGTTGTAGCGTCCAATCACCACCAAGTGATTTGTAGAGCGCAATCGTAGCTTGTGCGGTTTGCAACTTTGCCGCGACTTGCTGATCTTGCATCATGCGTTGCTGACGTTGCGCATCTAAAACCGATAAGTGATCAATCAAGCCTGCTCGGTACAGTGACTTGGCTTTGTTGACGGCGTTATTGGTGGCTTTCAATGCCTCATCGATTCGGCGCTGATTTTCTTGGCTGCGGCCATAAGTAAACAGCGTGGATTCGGTTTCTGCCAAAGCCGCCTCTACCGTATGTTGATAAGACAATGTCGCCGAATCAAAACGCGCTTGGTTGATGGCTTCAATTGCCTCGCCACGACCCCCATCGAACAAGTTCCAGCTTACGCCTGCCGCGCCCATCCAACCGAAAGAATCGCTACTGAAAAGATCGTCAAAGCTTGACGCCGACAACCCCGGAGCGCCTGTCAAAAAGAACTTCGGATATTGATCAGCAACGCTTGCTGCTAACTCTTCATTGAGCGCGGCCATTTCGCGCTCTGCTAAGCGGATATCGGTACGACGTTTCAACAGATCGGAAGGTAAACCGACCGGCACCATGTCCTGCATGATAGGTACACTATGCTGCTTAGATAGGCGGATTTCGATTTGCGTTAGCGGCTCACCAAGCAATACTGCTAAACGATGTTTGTGCGCTTGTTGTGCAATTTCTAACTGCGGAACGAGCGATTCCATCGCCGCAAGCGTGGCCTTTGCTTGGGCTAAATCGAGATCAGAACCGTAGCCGCTGCGCACGACTTTTCCGACGAGGTCGAGTGTACGTCGTTGATCTTCTAAGTTCGACTTTGCCAATTCAAGGCGCTCACTCGCGCCTTGGTATTGCAAGTAGTTGTGAATCAAATCCGCTGTGATCACCGTGTTCAAGCCGCTTTGATAGATCTGAGCTTGTTCGAGACGAATTTGTGCCGCGTTCGCTTGGCGGTCGATGCGCCCAAACAGATCAGCCTCCCAAGCGATACTCGCGCCTGCAAATACGCCATCGTGCTGATTATCCATTAGGGTGACGTTACCAATTTGAGGTGGCAGACCCGACACGGAATCACTGAGTGGATTCAATATCGGACCGAGTGAAGAGTCATTTTTACTGAACTGATAGTTCATGTAACCCGCACCGAGACTAATTGTCGGCACCTTGAATGACTCCACCATGGTTTTATAGTTGTTGGCTATTTTCACCCGCTCGGACGCCACTTTCAGCGGAATGTTTTGGCTCTGCATGTCTTGAACCATTTGATTCAACACCGGATCGTGAAACTTAGTCCACCAAAACTCAACGTGTTGTGAATCGGTACTCAACCCTGCATTTTCGGCGTTCAAGTAGGTTTCTGCCATGCTGGTGGTCGGTGCTTGGTAGTCTGGCCCCACTGCACAGCCCGCTAAACTTAGGGCTAGAACGACAGGCGTTAGAATGAATTTTTTCACGATGACGCCTCCTCTAGCTCAGCGTTGGTTTGTGTGGACGGTGCTTTTTCTTTGTAAGCAAGGCGATATAGTGCTGGCATGACAAACAGTGACAATATGGTTGCGGCCGCCAAGCCTCCGATGATGGTTGCCGCCATTTGGTCAAACAGCAGATCTGACAGCAGCGGGATCATGCCGAGCGCGGTCGTTAACGCACCCATAGAAATGGCCATAGTACGGTTGACCGTGGCTTCTTTGATCGCGTCAGACAAGCTCTTGCCATTTGTGCGTTCGAGCTCAATTTGATCCATTAGTACGATGCCATTTTTGATGATCATCCCAGTTAGTGTGATGGCTCCGATTAGCGCCATAAAGCCAAATGGTTTATCGAATCCAAGCAGAGCAAACACAGCCCCTGATGCTGCCAGTGGTAGCGTTGCGAGGATGATGATTGGCTGCTTAAAGCCGTTGAACATCGCGACTAGGATGATCACCATGATCAGCATTGCCTTTGGCTGCTGCTTCATGATGTCGGTGACCGCTTTGTCTTCATCGTAATATTCGCCGCCCCATTCCATGCTGTAACCCGCCGGAAGTTGGATAGTTTCAACCTGATCTTTAATGGCATTTCTTACATTCGCTGGTGTGGAGTCTCGGCTCACACCCGCTTGAACAGTGATGGTTTTCACGCGGTCGCGTCGCCAAATCATGCTCTCTTCGGTGACCAGTTCGAATCCATCCACCACTTGACCAAGCGGAACGCTGTTAAAGCCAAGTAGAGAGCGCACAGGTAGCGTTTCTAGTGACGCCATGTTTTGCGATGTGCCACGTAACTGAATTGGAATCAGCTCATCATTCAGGTTCATTTGTCCGAGCGGCATGCCATCTGATGCACGTTTTAGCGCGAAAGCGACATCGGCGCGGTTAATGCCTGCTTGACGCATTTTGTCTTGGTTTAGAATCGGCTTGAGCACTTTGCTTTCTTGGCGCCAATCATCGCGAATGTATTTTGCATCAGGGTTTGAAGCAAAAATCGTTTTCGCTTCCGCCGCTAGTTGATGTAGTACGGTTTCATCCGGACCAGAAAAACGCACCTCAACCGCGAACTTATCTTTGGTTGCCAGCTTCAGCGCTCGGAAGCGAGGTTCGGCATCTGGAAACGCCTCTTTCAGCCAATCATCACCACGCGTCACCAAGTGACTGATGCTCTCGTAGTCTTTGGTGTTGATCAGAATCTGCCCGTAGGCAGGGTCGAGCGGCTCAGGCTCTACCGTTACCGAGAAGCGAGGTGCACTGGTGCCGACATAGCTAGAGATACTTTCCACTTCTGGTTGTGCGACCAACCATTCTTCAACTTTGCGCATGTCTGCCGAGGTTTGTTCAATCTTGGCACCATTGGGTAGCCAGTAATCGAGAAACACAATTGAGCGATCCGACTGAGGAATAAAGTTCACGGCCACATACGGGATTGCCACGGCGGTGACTAAAATCAACGGAACCAAAGCGGCTAATGCTTTACGCGGGTTGTCCACCGTCCAGAATACCAACTGTTTATAACGGCTCGGTTTAGTCTCTTCGTTGTTAGCTTTTGGCTTGATGAACATCCACGCCATTAATACCGTAAACGTCATCGCGACGATCCATGAAAGCAACAGTGACGACGCCACAATGTAGAACACAGAGCTCGCAAACTCGGCGGAGTCGGTTTTGGAGAACAACACTGGGCTTGCGCCCATAATCGCGATGACAGTTGCACCTAAAAGTGGCACGGCGGTTTCTTTGACGGAATCAATCGCGGCGCGAGTTCGCTCGATACCTTTGTTGAGCTTAGCGATCATCATATCGGTGATCACAATGGCGTTATCCACCAACATGCCCAGTGCGAGAATAAACGTACCTAGCGAGACACGGTGCAAATCGATGCTGGCGATGTTCATGTATACAAGCGTGAGCAAAATCGTCAGGAGCAAGCTTGCGCCAACGATGGTTGCACTCTTAAAGCCCATGAAAACCAACAACACCACAAAAACAATCGCGACACTTTCAAGCAGGTTGCCAACAAAGTCGTCGATAGACTTTTGTACTTCTTCAGGTTGATAAGCAACGGTCGAGATGTCGACACCCAGCGGCAGCGTTGCTTGGTAGTTAGCGATGATGTCTTGAATCGTATCGCCAAGTGACACCACGTTAATGCCTTGAACTGGGCTCACCGCCAAGGTGACAGCGGGCTCTCCGTTGTAGCGGTTTTCTGCCAATGCTGGTGTTTGATAACCCATGGTGATATCGGCGATGTCACCAAGACGAATCAACCCCGAGCCAAACTCGCCGGTGCCACCATTGATGATTAAATTGCGAATGTCTTCTAGAGACTGAAACTCACTGGTTTGCGCAATACGAATACGCTCTGTACCTGCATCGAATTTTCCCGCTTCGAACGTGCTGTTTTGTGTGCTCAGTTGGTTCCAAACTTGTGCGATCGACAAACCATATTGAGCCAAGCGCTCGTCTGGCATATCGATATGTACAACGCGAGGTTGAATGCCGTGTAGCTCGATCTTTTTGATGCCGTCGACGGCTTTGATTTGGCGTTGCAGCTCTTCGGCGTAGCGACGCAACTCTTCTGGCGCAGCATCTGTGCTGTGGATAGAGAAAAGCATACCGTAGACTTCAGAGAACTCGTCTTGTACTACGCTGATCTGCGCGCTGGAAGGCAGCTGCAGTTTTACATCGTCCACTTTGCGTCTCAATAAGTCCCATTCCTGCGGAAGTGCTTTGGAATTAAGGCTCTCTTTGAGGTCAACAAAGACCATAGACAAACCTGGGCGAGACAATGAGCGCAAGCGATCCAACTCCGCCATTTCCTGCAATTTGGTTTCCACGGTATCGGTGACTTGGTGCTCGACTTCTTCGGCAGACGCACCCGGATAAAGGGTCACGACTACCGCAGTTTTTACCGTAAAGCTCGGGTCTTCCAACTTGCCTAAGTCGAAGTAAGAATAGATGCCAGCGATCACGCTCAATACGATAAAGAACAGAACGAACTTACGTTGGCGAATCGCGAATTCAGCTAAATTGATCATGGATTCGCACCTACAACGTCTTGATGGTCAGGTTTGGGGCGGCATCACCCTCGCTCAGATAATGGCTACCGCTGATCACCACATAATCGCCTTGCTCAAAACTTCCGGTTACACACGCTTGGTATGCGTCGATAGAGTCAAGGTTGACCGGCTCTGAATGAATAACCGCATCACGAACCACATTCACGTGCAGAGTTTGTTTCTCACCCAAAATTGCAGAGTAAGGAAAGCAATGGCTTGAGTGACTGGTGTTGAGCGCGGTATTAACCGTGACTGCTTTACCGTTGAATAGCGCACTGGAAATCGAATCGATGTCTAGCGTGACGGTATAGGTTTGTTTGAGCAGGTGCTTCTTCGGCGCGATTTCTGCCACGGTTGCTCGGTAGGATTGCTCCGAATCATACCAAGTCAACGATGCTGGCTGACCTAGTGCGAATTGCGCAATCATATTTTCCGGCACGTCGATGTCCACTTCCCAGCTGCCTTCTTGCTGAATTGACACAACACTGCCGCCCGGCAAGGTTTGTTCATGTGGATCAACAGAAACGTCGGCAACAATGCCAGTGAATGGTGCACGTAGAGTGGTGTAACGCAGGGCATCTTTTGCACGTTGGATGTTTTTCTCAACCACTTTGACGGCAGAGAGGCTACGTTCGTAGCTGCTGATGGCTCGGTCTAAGTTTACGCTGGCAATGGCATCATCAGAAGTCGCTTGTTTTACGCGCTTTAACTCGGCTTTCGCGAGTTTGTGGGCTGATTGCGCTTCTAACATGCGCGCTTGTAATTCTTCTAGTGAGACTTGGTAGTCGTGCTTGTCTAGCGTGGCAATGACTTGGCCTTTTTCTACCACGCTGCCTTTATTTACGAACACGCTTTCCACGGTGCCGGGTACACGAAAAGAGAGTGAGGCGGTTTCTTTTGCTTTTACGATCCCGCTGAATGATTTGTTGAGTTCTTCATTCCTTTCATTGACTTCAATCACTTGAACGGGTCTGGATGCGCTTGGCTCCTCAACCTGAGGTTGAGCTTGATTACAGCCGAGTAGAGAGAGCGCGATAGTGCTCAGCGCAGCGGTTTTGATTTGATGATTCATAAGATGGCTCCATAATTTCGGCGCCATCTTATAATTCACAGATGTTCAGATAATCATGCGTGCGCATGATTCAATGTCACAAATTTTATGACAATAAATGCAAACTACAAAAGTTTTGGGATTTTATTGCACAAATGTTCAATAAGTAACCGGCTGGCTTGGTTCAGCGTTTTCGGTTGAGGATAGAGCAACCATCCCGTTTCTTCTGTGACAGCATATTGAGACAATACTTGCACCAATGCACCGGATTCGAGCTCATTTTTTACCAACAGTTTTGGGATATAACTGATGCCTCGGTCAAGCACTGTGGAGCTTTTAATAAAGCCGATGTTGTTGGAAATGAGTTTTGGTTTGAGCGCTACGTTTTGTTCCTGAAAATGCCAAAGGTTGTCGACATTGCCATTTGGCCAACGAAAACAAATGCACTGATGATCGCTCAACTCTTCTAATGTGGCGGGCGCGCCGTGAGTTTGAAGATAGTTCGGTGAGGCAACGACACATCGGTCTAGCGTTAAGATCTTTCTCGCGACAATGTCTGAATCAAACAGCATGCCGCCGTGCAGCGCGATGTCCAACCCCTGCTGAAACATATCAATAAAGCCATTGTTGATATTGCGAATGTCGAGTTCGACCTGCGGGTATTGATCCTGAAATTCAAACAAAATGGGTTGAAGATGTTCATAGGTTTCTGGCAGAAGGCCAAGTTTGATTTTGCCTCTGACCTCGATGCTTTCGTTACTGGCTTGCTGGTTTGCCGAATCAAGCAAGGTGAGTACTTTTTGTAGATCTTGGTAGTAGGCATCGCCTTTGTTTGTCAGCGAAAGGCTGCGAGTGGTGCGGTGAAAAAGTTGCGTTCCGAGGTAACGTTCCAGTTCTCCAATGCGTCGACTAACATTCGCTCGTGGTAAGTCCAAAGCATTGGCTGCCGCTGTAAAGCTGCCAAGTTGGACGACTTTGGTGAACAGTTTTAGATCGTCAATTTTCACTCTTGAACTCCATACTCTTTGAGTGCCGTGCTAAACCCTGACACTCTAGAGTATTGATGTGTGGTATACAAAACTTATTATTAATTATCGAAATATAAATAAGGACTTCAACATGTTGAGATTTATACAACGTCGCCGCATTAAGAAAGTGATTAAGTTTATGAGTACCAGATTGATGGTGGGATACGGCAGTCGTGAGTACTTTTCCGTCGGTCAGGTAAAGACGAGCAACAGCGAGTTAAGCGCGTGCCAACAAAAAATTGCGTTGGCGTTGTATGCGAATCCGCAAGATCTTGATTTGGAAAATCAACCAGAGTTGCAAGCCATCCGCTCTGATGTGGCGCATGACTTCTTCGCTGGTGTCGATTATACCGCTCAAGATGTGCTTCATTTATTCGGTGCTGGTGGCTGGAAAGGTGGTCGAATGGAAGATGGAATGTCTCATCATTTTGGTATGCACAGTCGTTATTAAAAACACGCGTTAATTTTATAAATTCGATAAATATTTTTGCTGTTAAAGATTAATTAAATTTTCTTTCAATTGGGTAACAATTACCTAATTATGCACCCGAATCCCAGCGCGTCGCTGGACTGGTTGGATCGCATACCATGAAATTAATCATCAAAGGATTGGGGCTGAGTGCTCTTGTGCTCAGCATGTTTGCTCATGCAGATAGCAAAACGTTGAACGTTTATGCATGGGGTGGCTATTTGCCGGAAGCATCGTTAAAAGCGTTTGAAAAGCAAGAAGGCGTTACGATTAATTATTCGACCTTTGAGAATAATGAATCAATGTACACCAAGCTAAAATTGCTAAAAGGCTCTGGTTACGATGTGGTTTTTGCTTCTGCGTACTTCATTGAAAAAATGGGTCGAGAAGGACTGCTTTCGAAAATAGATCACGCTCAAGTGCCAAACATGCAAGACACAATGGACGGCTTACTTGGCCAAGCGCACGATCCGAAAAATGATTACTCATTGCCTTATATTTGGGGCATTACCGGGATCAGCTACAATGAATCCATGGTTGAGCAACCAGTGACAAAATGGGCTGACTTATGGGAGTCACAATACGAACAACAAGTCATGCTGATTGATGACGTTCGCGATGTGTTCGGTATGGCGCTGAAGAAAAATGGCCATAGTGTGAACACCAAAGACGAAGCAGAAATCAAACAGGCTTTCGATTCTTTAGTGGCACTGAAAAATAACGTATTGCTGTACAACTCAGATGCACCTCAAGTCCCTTACGTGTCCGGTGAAACATCGGTCGGCATGCAATGGAACGGCAACGCATTCCAAGGGCAGGTTGAAATGCCTGAGCTGAAGTTCGTGATGCCGGAAGAGGGCGCGGTATTGTGGATGGACAACTTCACTATTCCGTCTGGCAGTAAAAACAAAGCATTGGCGCATAAATTTATTAACTTTATGTACCAGTCAGAGAACCAAGCGGAAATCGTGACCAGTTTGGGTTATGCGTCGGCAACGAACGCTGGGCGTGACAAATTGCCAGAAGAGTTGAAAAACAACCGTACTATTTTCCCTTCATCAGAAGACATGAAAAAAGGCGAGTTTATTAATGATGTTGGCGCAGAAACGTTAGCGATTTACGAAAAGTACTGGCAACGTTTAAGAACGCAATAAGCGACGTCTTTGCCTATTGTTAGGCTTAAAATCGTTCAAGTTTGGATTCCCCTCATCACGAAAGTGGTGAGGGGAATTTTTATAGGCTTTGTACTGCGAGTGTTGCTACGCGGCACGCTTTACGAGGCAGAAGTGCTTTTTACCGCGTTGCAGTAACCAGTATTGATCGAACAGTGGGAAGCTCAAACTCGGGTTATCAGCCGACATTTTTTCTCCGTTTACACTGATGGCGTTGTTGCTGATGTGTTCGCGTGCAATACGCTTTGAGCTTGCTAAGCCCGACTCAATCAACAGCTCAACCAAATCTTGTTGTGCGCTCTCAATGCTTGGTAAACCATCCAACTCCAATTGTTTTAATTCACCCAAACTCAGTTGTTGCACATTACCGCTGAATAAAGCTTGAGTGATGCGTTCGGCGCTAGCTAGGCCTTCTTCGCCATGAACAAACCGCGTCATTTCCTCAGCGAGAATACGTTGTGCTTGTGGCTTACCTTGGCTTGCTTGGTCTTGCGCTTCAATGCTGGCAATTTCTTCGCAGCTCAAGAATGTGTAGTAACGCAAGAAGTGGTAAACGTCGGCGTCTTCTGCGCCAAGCCAGAACTGGTAGAACGCGTAAGGAGAGGTCTTGCTAGGATCTAGCCATATTGCACCACCTTCAGTTTTGCCAAATTTGGTGCCATCGGATTTGGTGATCAGCGGCAGAGTTAAGCCAAATACTTGCTCACCATTTTGACGACGAGTTAAATCGATCCCGCTAACGATGTTCCCCCATTGGTCATTGCCACCGATTTGCAAACGGCAACCATATTGACGGTTTAGCTCGGCAAAATCGTACGATTGCAGCAGAGCGTAGCTAAATTCGGTGAAGGAGATACCTTGGTCAGGGCGTTGCAGGCGTTGTTTTACCGATTCTCGGTTGATCATAGTATTAATCGAGAAGTGCTTACCCACATCGCGGAAGAAGTCGATCACATTGATTGCTTTCATCCAGTCAGCGTTGTTCACCATGATCATTGGCTTGCTCAGTTGGTGATTCATCAACTGTTGAATTTGGTTTGAGAGATCGTTAACCCAGCCTGAGACGATTTCCGCTGAGTTCAGACTGCGCTCAGTCGCTTTAAAGCTTGGGTCGCCAATCATGCCCGTTGCACCACCGATCAGGGCAACGGCTTGGTGTCCGGCATCTTGAAAGCGCTTAAGCATAATCAAAGGCACGAGGTGGCCGATGTGCAAGCTGCCTGCAGTAGGATCGAAGCCGCAGTAAACGGTTTGATGTTGTGAGAGAAGTGTCTGAATTTCTTCCAAATCGCTGGCTTGTGCAATCAAACCACGATCTTGTAAATCTTGCAGTAATGGTGTCGTCATTCTTTTTGTCTGTTTTAGTGGTTGTTGTATTCAGACTAAAACGCGACACCTTTTGTCGATATATCCCTAAAGGGATGGTTTTCTATTTTGAGTGCATGATCAGGTGGTTGAGGAACAATTGAAACAGCTCACTCAACGATGAAACATTAAGCTGAGAATAGATGCGCTTTCGATGGTTTTTTACTGTGCCTTGAACAAGATGAAGATGCGCAGAAATTTCTTTAGTATCAAATCCTTGAGCAAGAAGGGAGGCGACTTCCTGCTCCCGTCGAGTCAGTGACTCTATGCCAAATGAGCTTAACGCCTGCTCAATGGCAACCTTCATATTGCCTGTGTAGGCGTCTGGGCGAACTACGGGCTCTGATAAGTTAAACTCGGCTTGTTTCCAATGCTGTTGGCACAGCGATTGAAGAACAGAAAAATGCGAGCGCAAGCTGTTGATTTGCGCGGCAGAGAAGCGTTTACCTTCACGCAAGCAGCCAAAATAGAGAATTACCCAACGACCGGATTCGATTTCTACCAGCATGCTGAGTTCATCTTTCCAACCTGTTTGATCGTAAAACTGTTTTCGATACGTTTGATATTCGATGCCTTTTTTCGCCACATCTTTTAGGGTGAAGATGCCTTGTTGCTTGTTCTGGTTGAGGTTTTGGAAAAACGGATCGTTTTGAAATGAGTTGGTCAGGTAACGTTGAAATAGCAACTCACGTTCATTTTCAATCGAGTCATATAGATAGATCGGGTGTTTGCCTTCTCGGTAACCAAGAATGATCGCGCAATCAAAATCGAAAATTGAGTGAATCACGCTCATCAATTTTGGGGTGAAGTTAGGCGTGTTTAAAGCAGAAATTGCTTCTGCGAGTTGCGCGTTAAAGTTTTGGTTAGGCATGCGATCATCGAGTTGACATGATTTAATTTTGCGCAAGCATAACCAAAAGCAATCCAACGAGAAAGGGAAGTCACCATCTTCTCGTGACTTCCCCCTAAAAAGTTGCTCAGGTACTCAGTTTTGCGTTCTCGATTGTTAATTCTATGATTTTTAATGCTCAGATTTTTATCAATTCCTGTGAAACCATTCGTTGTTGTGAAGTGTTTTCAATCAGAGCAGGTAAATTACTGGGCGTTGGTGAGCTCTTCATTTACCCAGTATTTTGAACCAGATACGTTTGCATCGATAAGTAAGCCTTTTGAGTTGAGCTGATAAACGGCAACGCCGCTGTTGAACTGTGCAGAGAACTCTTCGGCATCTTCGCCTGCAACTGCTGAAGCTTCGCTGGTTGCTTCCCAGCCTTCGTTGACGAACGTATCGAAGTCCTGCTTGCTTTCAAACAAAACCACTTGCTGATAAAACTTGCCGCCGAGGCCGAGCGCAACCCCCATACCAAACATGTTCATGTATGTGCGTTTTTCGGTGGTCTTATCTACTGCCACACCAGAGCCTGAATTAGTGTGGAAAAGCAAAGAGAGTTTACGAGAATCAAAAACGGCGTAGCCGTAAGCTTTATCGTAAATCGCTTTCGCTTCTGGTTTTTCATTAAAGAGTTTGAGTAAGGTGCTATCGGCCATCAAATCAATCGCTTGACGCGCTTCTTCTGGCGTGTCGCCTTCCATCAACTCATCAATTTTTTTGTCTGCGGCATCTATCCATTCTTTGCTTTTTTCGATACTGGCATCTGTCCACTCGCCAGCCGTATTGATTGCTTCTTCGGACCAATTCGTGAAATCTTGCCACGCTTGTTTTGAAAAGGCTTTAGTGTCGTCCCAAACATCTTGAGCGGTATCCGAAACCGCTTCGCCTAGCTCAGACATTTTGTTGGATATCTCGTCCCAATCTGCATGAGCAGGAGAGGTGAGTAACATAAGTGTGGTTAAGATAACGATCGGCTTTTTCATTAGAGCTCGTCCTAAACGTGGTCGGTTTTATTTCATTTTAGGTGAAATTTGGGATAGGGAAAATTGACGATGATTCTAGGTTGGGATTGACGTCACGAACTCACGTACCCTTGACAAGGGCGTGATAGAAGCCCAACAAAAAAGCCCTCAAACCGCAGCTTGAGGGCTTTGTCTCATTGGTTTAGGAGCGCTTGTGTTAAGTGGCTTCCTTTCGGCAAATTACTTGCTAACTTTACCTAGCTGTAACCAAGTGTCGATAACGGTGTCTGGGTTGAGTGAAACAGAGCTAATGCCTTGCTCCATCAACCATTCCGCCAAATCTTCATGATCTGATGGGCCTTGACCACAAATACCTACGTACTTGCCTGCTTTGGTTGCGGCATCAATTGCCATTTTCAGCATGATTTTCACCGCTGCGTTACGCTCATCAAATAGGTGAGCCACATCGCCAGAGTCACGGTCTAGACCAAGCGTCAGCTGAGTCATGTCGTTTGAACCGATAGAGAAGCCGTCGAAGTACTTCAAGAACTCATCGGCCAGCACTGCGTTTGATGGCAGTTCACACATCATGATGACTTTCAGACCTTGGTCACCACGGCGCAGATCAAACTTCGCTAGCAAATCGATAACCGATGCGGCTTCACTTGGCGTACGCACAAATGGGATCATGATTTCAACGTTCTTCAGACCCATTTCGTTACGAACGCGTTTGATGGCTTGCGTTTCTAGTTCGAAACAGTCTTCAAACACTGGAGAAATGTAACGAGACGCGCCACGGAAGCCTAGCATTGGGTTTTCTTCGTGCGGTTCGTACGCTTTACCACCAACCAAGTTGCTGTATTCGTTCGACTTAAAGTCAGACATACGAACAATGACGCGTTTTGGCCAGAAAGCAGAAGCGATGGTCGCAATGCCTTCCGTCAGTTTACTTACGTAGAAATCGATAGGATCTTTGTAACCACGAATGCGCTGTTTGATTTCCGCTTTCAGCTCATCGCTTTGAGCGTCAAAGTTCAACAGTGCTTTCGGGTGAATGCCGATCATCTTGTTGATGATGAATTCAAGACGAGCAAGACCAACGCCTTCGTTTGGAATTTGTGCAAAATCGAACGCGCGATCAGGGTTACCCACGTTCATCATCACTTTTGTTGGCAACAGTGGCAGTTCATCAACAGAAGAGCGTTTTACTTCAAAATCCAAGTCGCCTTGGTAAACGTAACCTGTTTCACCTTCTGAACAAGAGACGGTTACGGTTGCGCCATCGGTCAGTTTGCTCGTCGCGTCGCCACAACCAACGATAGCAGGAATACCCAGTTCACGAGCGATGATTGCTGCGTGACACGTACGTCCACCACGGTTAGTTACGATCGCCGATGCTTTCTTCATCACTGGTTCCCAGTCTGGGTCAGTCATGTCTGTGACAAGCACATCGCCTTCTTGAACCAGTGACATTTGGTCTAGAGAATCAACCAAACGTACTGGGCCTTTACCGATGCGTTGACCGATAGCACGGCCTTCGACAAGCACATCGGCTTTGTTGTTCAGTTCGTAACGTTCAATCACGTTTTGTTCTGTTTGAGAACATACGGTTTCTGGACGTGCTTGAACGATGTACAACTTGCCGTCGATACCATCTTTTGCCCACTCAATGTCCATTGGACGTTGGTAATGCTTCTCGATGATCATCGCTTGTTTAGCCAGCTCTTTGATCTCTTCTTCGTTTAGAGAGAAGGTGTTGCGCTCTTCTTCTGACGTATCGATGATATCAACTTGCTTGCCGATCTCTTGGTTGTTTGAGTAGATCATTTTGATCAACTTTGAACCAAAGGTTTTCTTAACGATCGGGTGCTCACCCGCTTCAAGCATTGGCTTGTGAACGTAGAACTCGTCTGGGTTTACCGCGCCTTGAACGACCATTTCACCTAGGCCCCAAGACGATGTAATGAACACGACTTGGTCAAAGCCAGATTCAGTGTCTAGCGTAAACATAACACCAGAAGAGGCTTTGTCTGAACGAACCATGCGTTGGATACCCGCAGATAGCGAGATACCACGGTGGTCGAAACCTTGGTGTACACGGTAAGAGATCGCACGGTCGTTAAATAGAGAAGCGTAAACGTGCTTTGTGGCTTCTAGTACTGCGTCGATGCCTTTCACGTTCAAGAACGTTTCTTGCTGACCAGCAAAAGAGGCGTCTGGTAGGTCTTCCGCTGTTGCAGAAGAGCGAACCGCTACCGAAAGCTCAGTGTTGCCTTCGATAAGTTCTTCATAATTATTGCGAATTTCCTGTTCAAGATCCGCAGGGAAAGGGGCTTGTAATACCCATTGACGGATGGTAGCGCCTGTCTTACGCAGAGCTTCAACATCGTCAACGTCCAGTTCATCAAGTAATTGGTGAATACGCTCATCCAAACCTTCGTGGTCAAGGAATTGGTTAAACGCGTATGAGGTTGTCGCAAAGCCATTTGGTACTGATACGCCAACATTAGCAAGGTTAGAAACCATTTCGCCAAGTGAAGCATTTTTACCGCCGACTTTGTCGACATCATCCATGGATAGGCCATTGAACCAGAGGGTGTTCTTTTGCATGTCTTTCTCCAGAAACATTGCAGCTTAGTAGGGGGACTTAAATCAATCCAAACAAAGTATTTGTCTCAATTGATGTCAAAGGCAAACGATTACGTTCTGGCTCAAAAAAATTCTGACGAATTTTAAAAGCTGTGGGGAACCTAACTGAAAGCCAAACTGGTTTATTAATATTATGTTTACCATCCTACTCAAAAGATTTTGAAAAATTAAACAGAAATGCAAATAAATAACCAAAGTCGTGATGTGTTCTATGTTTCTGACGGTACGGCGATAACATGTGAGACATTAGGCCATGTTGTTCTTGGTCAATTTCCTTTCATTCCTAATGAAAAAACCTTTCCTTTTGTAGAAAGCCAAGACAAAGTTGCGGATGTTGTTAAAGAAATTGAAACATCCTACCAACGCAACGGCGTTAAACCGTTGGTGTTTTTCTCGATTGTGGTGCCTGGTGTACGCGAAATGCTGCTAGAAGCTCCGGCATACAGCTACGATGTGCTTGAAAGCATTGTACAAAAGGTGCAAGACGACATTCAGATGGCACCCGCCCCGAAGTTGCAGCGCTCTCGCAGTGTAGGGAAAGATTCCGATACCTATTTTGACCGTATTGCGGCGATCGAATACACCTTGGCTCACGACGATGGCATTACACTGAAAGGCTTGGAACAGGCGGACATCATTCTGCTTGGTGTATCGCGCAGCGGCAAAACACCAACCAGTTTGTACATGGCGATGCAGTTTGGCTTGCGCGTGGTGAACTACCCGTTTATTGCCGAAGACGTCAAGATGATGCGTTTGTTGCCAGAGTTCGAGGTACATCGCCACAAACTGTTTGGCTTAACCATCACACCTGAACGTTTGAATGAGATTCGTGAGAATCGTCTGTCGGGCAGCGACTATGCCAGTGAAGAGCAATGTAAGTTGGAGTTGGACACGGTTGAAGCTTTATTCAGAAGAGAAGCGATTCCTTACATCAATACGTCGTCATTGTCGGTAGAAGAAATTTCAACGCGCATTCTTGAGAGAGCCGGGATGAAGCGTCGTTTGTTCGGCTAGTCACTTGGAGGAGAGGAGGTTGCGATCAACCTCCTCTTTACGTATTACTGGTTATCAATTATCAACTTATATAGTTGTTCCTTAGTAGTACTGGAACATCTTCTGAACGTCTTGATAGTTCTTCGTTTGGGTGAGTGACAACATCAGCAAAATACGTGCTTTTTGTGGGTTTAGCGTGCCTGATGCAACAAAGCCGTATTTATCATCATCAATTTCCGCGTCCAAAGTCGTTGAGCCAGTTGGCGTGCGAGAGCTTCTGACGACAACAATGCCATCTTTGCTCGCTTTTTCTAGCTCATTAAAGACCGTGTGGTACAAGTTACCATTACCCACACCAGCACTCACAATACCGTCAAACTTGGCATCAACCAAGGCTTTGACTGGCAAGCTCGACGCATTCGCATAATTATAAACAATGCCTACTTTAGGTAGTGTGTTGAGTTTTGATACGTCGAATGGGGTTTCTGTGGTGTGTTTACGTTCAGGGCTTCTTTGGTACTTTGCATCGCTGTTGTGAATGTAGCCAAGAGGGCCAAAATTTGGAGATTGGAACGTACTTACCGAGGTGGTGTTGGTCTTCGTTACATCTCGCGCATCGAAAATGGTGTCATTCATTGCCACTAGTACGCCGCGGCCTTTTGAGTCCTCATCGGTTGCAGTAACAACAGCATTGTATAAATTGACCGGGCCATCGGCACTCATGGCGGTGGATGGTCGCATCGCGCCCACGATCACAACGGGCTTGTCGCTCTTCACCGTTAAATCAAGGAAGTATGCGGTTTCTTCCAATGTATCCGTACCGTGGGTGATGACGATACCGTCAACATCATCTTGAGCGAGCAGCTCGTTAACCCTTTTCGCTAACTTCAGCCATACCTCATCGTTCATGTCTTGAGAGCCGATGCTGACGACTTGCTCACCAGAAATATCCGCAATGTTGGTCATGCTCGGCACAGCAGAAATTAATGATTCGACGCCAACTTTACCTGCGGTGTAGTTCGACTCAGTGGCAGATTGACCTGCGCCAGCGATGGTGCCGCCAGTCGCGAGGATTTTGATATTAGGAAGATCGGACTGGGCGAACGACAAAGAACTGAGGCACAAACCAAGGGTAATCGTACTGAGGCGGAAAAGATTTTTTGTCATGGGAATCACCTGCTTTTAGGTTAGATGTTGGTTGGGGAACAACCTCTATCCTAAAAACAGAACGGGAGAATTTTTGAGCACAAGCTCAACAAATTGCAGATGAAAATCGTGATCAACTAATCACTTAAAGAATATCAAATCAACCAGTTAACCTAATTAACGTGCTTCTTTAACAAGTGAGATGTACCGGCAACCTGTTCAACATTGAACGAAATACCAGTGATGGATCTGTAAGTAAGAAGTGAGGGCGTGTTTTGCTAAGAGATGTAAAGGGAAGGAGGATAGGAGTTAAGCTTTTAGAAGATTAAATGGCCTGCAAACATAGCGCAAAAAAAAAGCGGCTTTACCCCGGAACAGATAAGCCGCTTGCCAATGATGTGCGATACCAGTCAGAGTTGGTATCGTTTCACATCTTATCGCATAATCATTTGTTCACGACCTGGACCAACAGAGACCATTTTTACTGGTACGCCCATCAGTTCTTCAATGCGTAGAACGTATTTCTGTGCTGCTACTGGTAGCTCTTCAAACTTACGACAACCTGTGATGTCTTCGCTCCAGCTCTCCATTTTCTCGTAGATTGGTGCTAGTGCTGCAGTTTGAGGCCAGATTGGGTTTTCGCTGTGGTCGCCTTCGTAGCCAACACAGATTTTTAGATCGTTAAGGCCTGTCAAACAGTCTACTTTCGTTAGCGCAATTTCAGTTGCTGCTTGCAGTTCAACACCGTTCTTCGTAGCGACTGCGTCGAAGTAACCCATATCGCGTGGACGACCCGTAGTTGCACCGAACTCGCCTGCAAGTTCGCGGAAAGCATCTTGCTCTTCCATTGCAGTGATCAACGTACCAGTACCTACTGATGAGCTGAATGCTTTTGCAACCGCAATAACGCGTTCAGGACGAAGTGCCGGAAGGCCACTACCGATACCCGCGTACATTGATACAACGTTAGAAGATGTTGTCCAAGGGTACTCACCGTAAACAAGGTCACGACCCGCGCCAAGCTGTGCTTCGAACAATAGTGTTTTGTCTTTTGCTTGTAGCTCTTTTAGAGGAAGCGTTACGTTGCAAATTGAATCGCGCCAAGGTGCAGACACTTCTAGCAACCAGTTCGCCATTTCTTCAGCGGTTTGTTCGAACTCGAACGTCGGGTAAAGCGCACGCAGTTGCGGCAGTTTCCAATCCATCATGAATTGAAGGCGTTCAACCAATACTTCTGGTTGCTTCAACCAACCAACTAGGATGCCTTTCTTCATTACGCGGTCACCGTACGCAGGTGCAATACCTTGACGAGTTGAGCCGTATGCTTTGTCGCCTAAACGCTGTTCTTCTAGCGTATCTTCTAGTGCGTGTAGAGGTAGACACAGTGTTGCGCGATCAGAGATGCACATATTCACTTTTACGCCCGCTTTTTCAACTTCCGCAATCTCCTGAGACAGCAACGCAGGGCTGATAACCATACCCGGACCTAACACTGCCAAACAGTCAGGGTTGAATACGCCACTTGGTAGCTGGTGCAGCTTGAACGTACCTAGGTCGTTAACCACGGTGTGACCCGCGTTGTTACCACCTTGGAAACGAATGCTCGCAGAAGCTTGCTCTGCCAAAAAGTCAACGATGCGGCCTTTGCCTTCATCACCCCAGTTTGCACCCACAACAACGATAGACGACATAATTTAATCTCCAAAAACAGATGCAAAAATCTTAAGGTGTTCGCCATAATAAGAGAAATTAATTATACTCATTAACTTGATAAGAATCTCATATCGGAATTGGCAATGTTAGATTTGAACTGGCTGCGAACCTTCGTAACTCTTGCAGAGGTAAAACATTTCGGCAAAACAGCGACGGAACTGCACATGACGCAACCGAACGTAAGTTTGCATATCAAGCAGTTGGAGCAGGCTACGCGCACGAAACTGATTGAGCGAAATCCTGTGCAGTTGACGCAAGCGGGGAAGCGTTTGTTAGCTACGGCGCAGCGGATGCTTAATGAGCTGCAAATTTGTCAGTCGGATCTCAATGCCATCAACGATCTTACGCAGGGGACGCTTTCTATTGCGGCGAGCGATATCGTTTCACGTTTACTGCTTATCAAACCATTTCAGCAATTCAAAAGTGAATACCCGGGTATCGATTTGGCATTGTTCAATACCACGTCTTCTCAAGCGGTGGATTTGGTGAAAAGTGCGCGTGCCGATATCGGCTTTGTTATCGCACAAAAAGAGAGTCAACCGCTGCATTTTACGCCTCTCACGCAGATTCACTGGTGTGCGTTTGGCGATAACATTTTTGAGTGGCAGGACAATCGAAAAGAGAGCCAAACGCTGATTCTGCTAGGGCACGATACTCGAACCCGAGAGCTGATTGATGCGTCTTTACCTGAGTTAAATCTGCCTAAGCATCGCGTGATGGAAGTGGGCAGTGTGGAAGCTCAAATTGACTGGGCTGAAGCGGGGTTTGGGACTGCTATTGTGCCGGATTTCTCGCTCGATCCGAGATTAAAGCTTTCCCGAGAAGTTACGCCTTTGCCAAGTTTTCCAAACACTGATTTCGGCTACATCGTGCGTCAAAATCAAGTGTTATCCAAAGCGGCAAAACAATTGTTGGCTTGGGTTGGCGAGAATGTGTCGGTGGTTGAGGGCTAAGACGATGAAAGAGACGAAGATTACGATTTCGCTCCCATCCTTGATTCACCGTATTGGTGGCGACCATGCTAAGCGAGCGAAAACACTCGCAGCAGAAAAACAGTGCGATCTTAAGCGAATTAGGCGATCTCGTAACTGGCAGATCTCAGGCGAGGCTTTGGATGTAAAAGCGTTTTTAGATCATCTTAAAAGCGAAGAGGCTGAGTCGATGCGCTTTGCGATCAACAAGATCGAGCAATCTCTACTCGCTCACCAAGACAAGTTGGAACCTTTGGACGTGAAGTTGATACGTTTGGTGAGACAAAACCCAAACATCACCTTAGCTGAGTTGATGGCAGAAACGAACTGCACGTTAGTTCAAGCTCGCACGGCACGATTTGACGCCGAGTTGCTTTAAGATTGGTTTGTGGTTTACTCACTTTAATGGCAGATGTTAGGGTACTAACCAAAATAACTCACTAAGACCATTTTATTATGGATATTTGGAAGCTTCTCCTTTTTATTCCTGCTTGCTTCGCTCTCAATATGGCTCCAGGCCCAAACAATTTATTGGCAATGAACAACGCCCGCTGCTACGGATTTAGGGCCGCATTTGTAGCCAGTTTAGGCAGAATTGCCGCTTTTTCAGCAATGATTGCGTTGTCGGCATCTGGCTTGGCCGTGATTTTGTATACGTCAGAAATGTTATTTTTGGCAATAAAGCTGGTAGGGGCGCTGTATCTACTTTGGATTGCATTTAACCTTTGGCGTTCAGAGTCTAGCCCGATCTCTGATTTGGACAACTCGCGCAACTACGCAGGACTTGCGAAACAAGAATTTACGCTTGCTGCTGGCAACCCGAAAGCGATTCTTATCTTTACTGCTTTCTTACCGCAATTTGTTGATGCTAATGCCAACGTTCAAGAGCAGTTCTTTGCACTTGGCTCAACGTTTTTGATTTTAGAAATGGTCGCCATTTCAATCTATGCCATCTTTGGTTTGTACTTAAGACACTGGTTTTCAAACCCGAAAATGGCGAAACGTTTCAATCGCGGGTGTTCACTCTTTTTGACTGTCTCTGGCGTGAACTTGCTGATAAGTAAGCAATAACGACGTACATTGTTCTGTCACTCATTCTATAAAAAAGAGCCGCTTGATGTTAAATCAGCGGCTCTTTTCTTTAGTTTATGTGTTGCTGGTTGTTTACCACATCAAATCATCTGGAACGACGAAATCTGCGTATGGATCGTCTTCTGCCGGAATCTCAGATTCTGCTTCTTTCTGTTCGATGATGACGGATTCGTCACGTTGAGCAATTTTATTCGCTACTCCGCGCGGAATGACAACGTAGCTTTCACCGACAATAGCAATAGCCAAAATGCCTTTGATCAGCTGTTCGCGGATAAGTGAATCTACATAAAGTGATTTCACTAGTGTACCGTGCGTGAAGTTGTATTTGATGTCGCCATCTTTTAGCTCGATCTTGTTCATCTCAATCAGTTGATTGATTTGCGCTTTGATCTCTTTGCTTAGACGCTCTGCGTTTTGTTGTTGGCTTAGCTGTTTGTCTCGCTCTACCTGCTGGCGTTTACTCTCTTCAACCGCCGCTTTAACTTCGCGTGCTTGAACGCGTGATTTCTTTGAGCCTTTTTTCGCTTTCTTTAGTTTTTTCTCGTTAACTAAGCCCGCTTTTAGCATTTGTTCTTGAAGGGTAAGTTTCGCCATGTTTAATCCAGTTAGTGCGCAATTTTCTGCATTTTAACCAGTCATTCTCTGCAAAGAAAGGGGAGTGGCTTTTTAAGCGAGAAAAGCCTCAAGAATTGCCAACAAAACATGGTCTGCTCACCCGTTTAACTCTGCTTATCTAGCCGCTATTTTATCTAACCGCCATTGCCTTGGCGATTTTCCCGTCCAGCGACGAAAGTGGCGGCTGAATACTGCAGTTTCTGCATAGCCCAGTTGCAACGCGATATCAGTAATACTCTGAATATTCTCACTTAAACGCTGTTCGGCGAAATCCTGACGCACTTGCTGCAACAGCTGTCGATAACTCGTGCCCTGCTGCTTTAGCTTGCTTTGCAGCATTCTCGGGTGTAAATCCAATGCTCTGGCGACACGCTCCACGCTGCATTCTCCGGTCGATAGCAAACGACCAATCATATTGGCCGCTTGGTCACTGAGATTGTTGGGATAGCGAGTTTGCAGCTCTTTGAGGTGCTGCTGAAAATGGCGCTCTAGTGCGTCTTCATCTTGGTGGTTCTTAGCGTTAAGCAGACTCGCTTTAAGTAGGATACCGTCAAACTTATCACCGAAACGAAGTTTGTTCTGCTGGGCAAATTCGCTCTGTTCTGCCTCGAAGCTTGCGTGTTGGGTCAGGTGTAAAGAGAAGTGGCTCGCTTCAATATCAAGCAAACTGGCAATAAACATCGCCAGATGCGACACACTCAACTGCATCAACTGCGCGATACCGCGTGCGCTGTGCACATCAATATTGAGCGACAACCGTACCCAATCATCTTGTGGAGTCATGTTGAGAGTGACTCCTGACGAATGCAGATAGAGAAAATCATTCACCCGTACCAAGGCTTCACCGACCGTTTCTGCGCGAGAAACCAGCATCGGCAAATCGCCCAAACTTTGCAGGTTTTGCCGCTCGGCGAGTAACGCGCCAAACAACGGTTGCTTACAACGAGCAGCTGCTTCCTCCAGCAACTCAGCCAACCTTGAATAAGCGAGATAGGTATCGGGATCGCGAAATTGCGCCGTAGACAGCCCGACAGCAGCCATAATCTCAACCGGATTCTGCCCTAGTTTGGAAACCAAGCTATCAAATTTATCGGCGGCGCCACTTCTTACGATATGCATGTCTCGATTTTTAAATGTTAACAAGTTGTAAATCGCAATATATCAAATTTACTTCGCAAAAGGTCAAGTGAGTGTCAGTGAGTTGATTTAAGTTACATTTTGATAACAACAACGCATGGATGAGAAGCAGTATGGAACTTATCAATAAAACGGCCATTGTGACTGGGGCGGCTGGTGGAATTGGCCAAGCCATCATTGCAAAGCTGAGAGAGCAAGGAGCCAAAGTGCTTGCTGTCGATATTTCAGAACAATCACTGCAAATGTACACAAGTTTTGATTCAAAGCAGTTGGGAACCTTTGTCGCGGACGTCACCGATTACCAACAAGTTGAAGCTATGGTGAAGTGCGCGGTCGAACAGTTTGGCTCGCTTGACATCATGGTCAACAACGCAGGCATTGGCGCGCCGAAACCTCTGCTTGACCACGACCCAATTGCCGATTTTGAACCGATCTCAAAGGTCAACCAAAATGGTGTCTACTACGGCATTCTCGCCGCTGGGCGACAATTCCAAGCACAAGGCACACCGGGCGTAATTCTTAATACTTCGTCTGTTTATGCACAAATGGCGTCTGAGATGACTTTTACCTACAACGTCAGCAAAGCGGCGGTCGATATGATGACCAAATGCGCCGCATTAGAACTGGCACCATTGGGTATTCGTGTTTGCGCCGTCGCTCCGGGACGCGTTGATACTCCGATGTTAAGGCAATACGAAGAGATTGGCCTATGGAACCATATCCGCAAAGAACAGATGCGTCAAAACTTCACACAACCAGAAGAGATTGCTGATGTGGTGGCGTTTCTGGTCAGCGAGAAAGCCAACTGTATCAACGGTTGTACCATCAGCGCATCTGACGGTTTCGAGAATTTTAAGTACCCACTTATGGGATAGGCGAGTACGCCCCATTACAGCAATAGCGAGGATGTAAGTTATGTCACTACCAGAAGTTATTCAGCACCAAGATTTCTTATTAACTCTTAATACTAATGAAGAGTCGATCATCGAAGACGCGTTACCGGGTGTGGATGTTTACCCGTTGTTTCTAGACCCAGAAAACGGGACTTGGGTGGTTCGCGCCAAATTCAAACCGGGTATCACTCTGCCTAAGCACTACCACACTGGTGTGGTGCATTTCTATACCCTGAGTGGCGCTTGGCACTACATCGAGTATCCAGACCAAGTCCAAACCGCTGGCAGCTACTTATATGAACCAGGTGGTTCGATTCATACCTTCCACTGCCCTGAAAGCTCAGGCGGTGCCGACGGATTTATGGTGATCCAAGGTGCCAACATTAACTTTGATGAAGAAGGTAACTTCATCAACATCATGGATGCGGGTTGGATTGAGCAAGTTGTTATTGCAACAGCGAAAGCACAAGGCTTTACCGCGCGTTACATCAAACCGGGTGCGATTGCTGGCCTAAGCGATGAGCTAGCGGAGTAACCCCATGCAACAGATGAACAGTATCGTAATGCAAGATGGTAGTGTCCGCCTGAAGCAAGTCGAAATCCCCAAACCCGCAGCGGGACAAGTGTTGGTTCGTAGTCTCGCCTGTGGCATTTGTGGCTCCGACCTTCACATTACTCGACACGCGGATGAGGTATTTGATGTATTCCACCAGCTCGGGTTGATGCCTGATGAAGCCGGTGAGCACGCTCAAGTGATGTTGGGGCATGAGTTCTGCGCGGAAATTGTCGAATACGGATCTGACACTCAACAGACGTTGGCTGTTGGTAGCCGCGTCACCTCAGTGCCGATGTTGCTCAGTCAAAATGGCGCGGGCGTTGGTGTTACTCCGGGTACTTATGGCGCTTACTCTGAGTACTTCCTGCTTGATGAAGCGTTATTGCTACCTGTCCCAGACGGAATGCCGTCTGAGGCGGCGGCATTGACCGAACCACTGGCGGTCGGTTTGCACGCGGTCAATCGCAGTGAAATCGAAACGGAAGAAACCGCGCTGGTTGTCGGTTGCGGTCCTATAGGGCTGGCGGTGATTGCTGCACTGAAACAACGTGGTGTGAGCAATATTCTTGCGGTCGATCTTCAGGAAGAAAAGCTGCAACTTGCTAGTGAGTTTGGCGCAAATCGACTGATCAACCCGACCAGGGAAGACGAGATCGCCGTTGGTGAGCAGTACGCGATGAACTCACGTCTGGTCATTTACGAGTGTGTTGGCAAGCATACTTTGATTGACGATTTTCTGCGCCGCGCCCCTGCCCGAGCGCGAATCGTCATCTCGGGTATCCATACTACACCCGCAATCATTAACTACGCGTACGCGACGGTAAAAGAGCTCAATTTGAGATTCTCTTACTACTACCAACCGCACGAGTTTGAGCAATGCCTACAAGCGATTGCCGAACACACGTTGCCTTGGCAGAAAATGCTCACCGCCAAAGTGGGAATCGATGGTGTGGAAGATGCGTTTAGACAGTTAATGACGCCAAATGACCACATCAAAGTCGTTATTGAACCTTGGCGCTGCGGTGCGTTAGAAGTGATTTAACTCTTAGCCAGATTAAGCTAGCTAAAACCAATTTTAGTTTGGTGACAGCCCCAACCGTAGCAGCTAGGTTGGGGCTTTTTTTGTTAGGCCTGTTCTGCGCATTCCTGTTGCAGAGCAGGGTAATCGGTGTAGCCTCGTTCGTTTCCGCCAAACAACGTTGAGCCATCGAGTTCTGCCAACGGATGGTGATGTTGCAATCGAGAGACCAAGTCTGGGTTTGCTACGAATGGTCGTCCGAATGCGACAAGATCCGCGTAGCCTTTCTCTAACACTTCGTTTGCTCGTTGAGGATCGTAGCGACCTGCGACAATGATAGCGTTGCGAAAGCGCTTTCTAAGTTCGATTCGAAACGTCTCGGGAATCGTTGGTGCATCGGCCCAATCGGCCTCGGACAAGTGCAAGTAGGCAATGTCGCGCTCCTGTAGCTGTTTTGATGCCTCTAGGATCGTTGGCACGATATCTGGGCAGTCCATATCTTTAAACGTAATGAATGGTGCCAATCTCACCCCAACTCGATGCGCACCAACAGCGGCGATAACTGCATCCACTACTTCGATAAGAAAACGGATACGATTTTCTCGTGAACCACCGTAGTTGTCTGTTCGATGGTTTGAGTTGGTTCTTAAGAACTGATCGATCAGATACCCATTCCCGCCGTGGATTTCTACACCATCAAAACCCGATTCAATGGCGCGCTTGGCTGCGTTCGCGAAATCACCGACAACTCGATTGATATCCGCTTGTGTCATTGCGCGTGGCTCAACACAATCGACCATATTGCCGTTGCCTTGTTCATCTGCAATCCAAACTTGCGTCTCTACCGGAGCGAGCGCAGATGGTGCGATAGGCTGTTCACCATTTTGGAATGTTGGGTGAGACACTCTGCCCACATGCCATAGCTGACAAAACATCGCTGCGCCTTGTAATTTGACCGCTTGGGTCACACCTTGCCAGCCCGCCACTTGCGCATCGGTGTAAACGCCAGGTGTGAACGAATAGCCTTGAGAATCGTCCGAAATTTGTGTGGCTTCGGAAATGATCAGCCCGGCAGAAGCGCGCTGTTGATAATACGTTGCCATCATCTCATTCGGGATGTTGCCCGGCTGAGTGGTGCGTGCGCGAGTCATTGGTGCCATGACAATGCGGTTTTGTAGTGACAACGCTTTCAGTTGAGCTGGTTCAAACAGCTTATTTGTTCTTTGTTTCATGATGCGCTCCTTAGATAAGTACTGGCACGTTGGTCGCTTTACGAGCGGTTGCCATCCAGTGAAGTACGGCTGGATCCCATTGCACTTCGGGCGCACTGAAAAAGCCGCGTAGAATGGAAAACATAATGGCTTGATCAACCAGTGACGTTTGCTTTTCTGAACTTAGGTTGAGCAAGGGTCTAGTTTGTTCTATCAAAGCGGCGACTTCTTTCGCAATCGCAGGTGTATCGTTAATCAAAGCTTCAAAATTTAACGCTTCGGTTTCTTTTTTTGCACGCCATGCTTGTTTAGCGGTTTCTGTTGCAAATTCCGGTAACGTCATGTTTGACCAACGCGGATACCCGACTTTTTGTAGCGGTAAAAACGCTTGTTTTTGCCAGTCTAAAACCGGTGTTGAGGGTTGGCTGTTTTCGCTGGAAGATGCCAATTCAAGGAAGTAGTTGATGATGTCTAAGCTTTCCGCCATGGCTTCACCATCGTCTTTGATCAAAAGAGGAACTTGTTTAGCGCCGATGAGGTTTGTGGTGGTGCTCTCGTCGTCATAAGCAATGTTGATGACGTCGAGCTGAATATTCAGCATGCCTGCAACAAAACGGACGCGGGCGCTAAAGGGGCAATGTTCATAAATGTACAGTTTCATTTTTTGTTTCCTATCTCTTGGCTGGGCAGGGCGTGTTGTTGTGCGTTGAACAGCGTTACGGCGTTTAACTTTGCCCTGTCGCATAACGTTCTGGGTCTAAACAATGTCGATAGGGTCAGTATATGGATTCGACATAATTTGATAATTGGGTAATATCTGAATTGATTATTCAGTTTTTCCAAATAATAAGGGCGCGAAGATGGATAAGTTTTCGGATATGACGTTGTTTGTCAGCATCGTTAAACATCAAGGTCTGGCAGCGGCGGGAAGGGAGCTAGGTTTGTCTCCGGCGACGGTAACGGTAAGGCTGCAAGCGATAGAAGAACGCTATGGCGTAAAGCTGCTCAACCGAAGCACACGCCACGTATCACTCACGGACGCAGGGGCAATGTACCATCAAGCTTGTCTGAACATCATTGATAGCGTGAAAGAGACGGAAAACTTACTGCAAACGGGTATTTCGGAAGTGCGCGGAACGTTGAAAATTTCAGCTCCACGAGATATTGGCAAACAAATTATTTCGCCGATGGTGTCGGCTTTTTCTGAGCAATATCCGGATGTGACGCCTTATCTTTATCTTAATGACAATTTATCGAACTTGGCTGAATCGGGGCTCGATTTAGTGATTCGTTACGGTGAGTTAGCGGACAGCAATCTCATTTCGCGCAAGCTGGCGTCGAGTCAACGCGTGCTGTGCGCGTCACCTGATTACTTGGCGAAGCAAGGTGTCCCAAACTGTCCACAAGATCTCGCGGATCATCGCTGCTTAGCCATGGTGCGCAGCAATGAAGAATTAAAAACGTGGCACTTTAAAGATGAAGAGTCTCACCAAACGATCACGGTCACGCCAAAGCGCTTTTCTGATGATGGTGAAGTGATTCGACAATGGGCGTTGGACGGTGCGGGGATTGCGCTGAAATCGATTTTAGATATTCAGCAAGACCTAAAACAACAACGTTTAGTAACGGTTTTGGATGGGTATATGAAAAACTTCAGCGCGACGGGCGGATCTGCATGTCATTTATCAGAGCCGCCAATATCAACCGAAAAGAGTTCGCCTGTTTTTGGACTTTCTAGTTGAGCAATTTAGCGCGCTGAGTGATGCCAGCAATCAGATCTAGATGCGATTCAGAGGTTTCTCGGCGGTGGCGATAAATCCCGACGGTGCCAGGGTTTGGTTCGTTTTTCATGGTTAAGCATCGTAAGCCAAAGGATTCCAAATACGGTTGCAGATGGCGGGTATAAGACATCACCGCGACGCTTTCTTTCAGTACATCAATACTGGCGAGCAGAGAATCCACTTCGTAAGTCGGTCGGTCATCCAGTTGCTGCCTTTCGCGTTCATTTTGTTTCGGGATTGGGTTATCGATGACGTGAGCGAATTTCTTAGCGTCATAAGTGACCGAAAGAGCGGGGTATTCGTGCAGCATCTCTTCGGTGACGGTTTTCCCTAGCAGTGGATGGTTTGGGGAAACAAAATAGGCATCAACCGTTTGAAATAGCGGAATAAACGTAACATCGCATTTAGACGACAAGCCGACAATCTCGTGGCCGATGAAGAATTCAATCTGTTCGTTGATTAATGAATCCATCAAGCCTAAGTGGTTGCCAAATTCGACGTGCGTAGATGCCGAAGGCTGCTTGGTCAGATGTTCATTGAGTGCTTGTTTGACGAACAGCGGCCACCACGCATCGCCAGTACCCATTTTAATTTTTCCGACTTGGTACTGTTTCCGTTCATCAATGCTTTGCATCATTTGGTTGTATTCATGCTGCATCGCGTTGCTATGGCGATAGAGGATGCGTCCGTATTCGGTCAACACCATGCCATTAGGATGGCGTTCAAACAGCGTTACGCCGAGATTCTCTTCCAGCTTCTTTAAATTGCTTGTTACCGTTGGCTGGCTTAACCCTGCCATTCTTGCCGCAGCGCTGATGCTTTGGCAGCGTGCAACCAGTAAAAATTGCTGCAGAGATTTGTCCATTTTCTTTCCCCTCTAAGAACGAGGGGTATTTTGCACAATTTCATTTATAAATCACAAATCTGTAATCTCATTTGATTGAAATTATGCGCATTTCATAGATCTACATCACTGTTGGGGTTTGACGTATAGATGTTATCTATAGCTCGCTCCTGACTTCCTATTTTCCCCTCAAAAGGGTGTTCTTTAGACTGTCGCCAAAACAACAATCTAAGGGATGAACATGAAACCGAGTTTTATTGCGCTTGCTGTCGCGTCTTGTATTGGTCTTGCTGGGTGTGGGTCAGATTCCTCTGATGCGCCTGTGCCGGTCGACAAACCAATTATTTCAGCCGACTTATATTTACGCGGTTTAAATGGGGATTGGGGCACGGCAGAGCATGCCAAGCTAAACTATTTGGGTAATAACGAGTACGAAACCGTACTGCGCGTCGCTCGAGGTAGCAATCAGTTCAAGATTGCTGATCCGGGTTGGCAGATCCAATACACCTATTTTGAGGAGCCCGCGGCGTTCGATAAAGCTCAAGAGTACCTGCCAAAACCGGACACGAATGAAGCGTGTATGAACGATGATTGCAACTCTGAGATCACGTTTGAAGACAAAGGGTATTACAAGTTTTCTGTGAGCTTTGCCGATGAAAGTCGCGCGACAATGACTGTGACGAAAGCAACGCAAGAAGAAGCGGAAAAATACTACTCTGATGCGATTCTCGACCCTGCAATGGTGCATGAAGGGCATCAGAGTAAAGAAGTGAAACTGTTCGCCAATTACGATGACTCGAATGATACCGTTATTTTCTCGGTGAAAGATCCTAAAGCTGAGCTGCGTGAATTTGGTATTTCAACGACGACAGAATTGCGTGATGCGCTCGACCAAGGCTTAGTGATTAATGAACAAACAGGGCCGCGAGTGGTGTCGGGTGATGTCGCGTTTGACGCGTTGTTTGCGTTGACGATGAAAGAGCTAGACCAGCTTGCCGTTTCTGAAATCAAAGACGGCAATTACAACTACAACAACCCAATCAAAGCGGAAGTTTTTGAGACGGGCGCGAAGTGGCATTACGTATGGACGCGTGATTTGGCGTACGCAGCAGACCTTTCGCTTGCATTGATGAATCCAACTCGGGTGCAAAATGGTTTGAATTTCAAATTGTCCGCTTTCCGCGACACGACCGATCAGCAATATGATGGCGAGCAGATTGTGCAAGATACGGGCACTGGCGGCAGCTGGCCAATCAGTACCGACCGCACGACTTGGGCGCTTGGTGCAGAACGCTTACTTTCGGCATTGGATGGAGAAGAGTACAACCAGTTTGCTGAGCGCGCATATAAAGCTATCAGTAATACACTTGAAGCCGATCGCCTGGCGGCTTTTGATGCGAAATCCGGTTTATACACTGGTGAGCAATCATTCCTCGATTGGCGTGAGCAAACTTACTCAACGTGGACGCCAAACGATGTCAATGCGATTGGTAGCAGCAAAGCGTTATCGACAAACGTGGTTCACTACCGCGCGATTCAGCTCGCGGCTAAGTTGGCAGAGAAGTACGATTCAACCAACGCGGTCAAATACACTGAATGGGCTGCGCAGTTAAAAACCGCTATCAACGAGCAGTTTTGGAATGCCGAACGCGGTATGTACGTAAGCTATTTGTTTGACAATGGCAAAGACATCGCTGTCGACAAATACGATATGTTGGGCGAAGCACTTGCGATCATCAGTGGTGTGGCAAGTGATGCGCAGGCAAAACAAATCATGGCCAATTACCCACACAGTGAGTTTGGCGTGCCGGTTTATTTCCCTCAACAACCAGACGTGCCTGTGTACCATAACCGCGCAATTTGGCCATTTGTTACCGCGTACAGCTTGCGCGCCGCGCATCAAACACAAAACGTGGCAGCGGCGAACAATGCCATTCAATCGTTGGTTCGTGGTACCGCGACCAACTTATCCAACATGGAAAACTTAGAGTGGCTTTCTGGTAAGTCATTCATCATCCATAGTGATCATGGCGAAGATCCGAGCTTGGATGGCCCAGTGATTAACTCTCAGCGTCAGCTTTGGTCTGTGGGTGGCTACTTGAACATGGTGGTAGAGACCCTATTCGGCATCCATACCGAAACGGGTAAGTTGGAAGTGAAGCCGTTTATCACAAGTTGGGTGCGCAATAATTTGTTGGCTCAGTCTGAACAAATCACGTTGGAAAACTTTGCCTTCAAAGGAAAGAATTACTCGGTAACGATTGACTTGCCTGAAGTAAGCAAAGATGAAACAGGTTACTACCCAGTTGAAAATGTCACGATGGACGAAGAGGGGCATTTCCACGTGACACTGGGCGCGCTTGTGAATGTAGATAGCAGCATTACTTTAGTTTCTGGGGTGAAACCGTATGTGAGTGAAGACAGTCGCGTTTATTCTCCGCAAGAGCCAACATTGGTGGTAAAAAGCGTTGATAATTCGGTTTCGATTGACGTGACGAGCAAGTACAACGTGAACTTGTATCGCAATGGCGAGCTGATTCAAAAGAACGTGATTGCTCAATCTTATTCCGATACGCCAACAGGTTTTGCTTGTTATTTGGCTGAAAGCATTAACGATAAAGGCTTCCGTTCTAACCCAAGCCAACCGGTTTGTGTCGGTGAAGAGATCCGCATCAAACTTGATGGCGAATATCAGCCACTCAAAGACAATGTCTCAGTGGTTACGGTGAGCAAAGACAGTGGCATCGTAAAAGGTGCAGAGTCGTTTACAGCTCCTGTAACGGGCACTTACCAGTTCGATGCTTGGTACAACAATAACCTAGGACAACTTAATACTGGCATCACGAACACCGTGAAATTGTTAGAGGTATTGGATGATGCAGGTAAGGTGGTTGGCCAAGGTTACTTGCAGATGGGCCATATTGGTGAAAACCGAGATATGCGTTACTCAACGCCAATTGAAGCAGCGTTGGAGCAGGGAAAAACCTATCAGATCGCGCTGAAGGACCACTTCAATATGAGTTACCTCAAATCGAATGAAACCTACATCTACGCTGGTGGTATTGAGGGTGAAAAGAACGAAGCGCAAATCGCAGATATTCGAATCACACCTTTAATGTAGGCTGTTTTAACAAAGCTGTGTTTTAGAAAACTGTGTTCTAAGAAAGACAAAGCCGCTGAGATTATCAGCGGCTTTGTTGTATTTTCTATCGGGGCCGTTTACAGATTAGTTTGCAGCCTGCGGACGAGGTTTACGGCGCTGACCTGACGGTTTGTTTCCTGCAGGCTTAGCATTGTTTGGCTTGCGGTTACCAGACGGTTTACCAGCGTTGCCACTCTTATTACCGTTTGGTTTATTTCCATTCGGTTTATTGCCATTTGGCTTGTTGCCGTTAGGTTTGCGGTCATCTGGTTTGCTGTGTGCACGGCCTTGGTTTTCACGGTTACCTTTAGGCTTGTCTGCACCGCCTTGGTTGGTGCTGTTTTTGTTGCCGTTGTTACCACCGTTGAAGCGACGCTTAGGTTTGTTTGCACCATTGCCTGCTTTCTTTTCGGTTGCTGGAGCGTTTTCACCCGCAGCATTTGGCGCTTTTGGTTTTTTTGGCTTCTTAGGTTTTTTCGGTTTGATTGGGCGAGTATCCAGTTTAGATTCTGGCACCACATTGGTTGGCGCAAAACCTTCCAGCTCTTTACGTGGTAGTACTTCTTGAATCAAACGTTCAATCGCAAACAGCTCAGACGCTTCTAGCGCACACACCAGTGAAATCGCTTTACCTACTTCGCCCGCGCGGCCAGTACGACCAATGCGGTGAACGTAGTCTTCTGCCACTTTAGGTAGCTCAAAGTTCACCACTTGCGGTAATTGAGGAATATCGATACCGCGTGCAGCAATGTCCGTCGCGACCAACACACGAATTTCACCCGATTTAAAATCCGCCAGTGCTTTGGTACGCGCACCTTGGCTCTTGTTGCCGTGGATGGCAGCAGCCGGTAGATTTTGTTCGATCAGGAACTTCGCCAGACGGTTTGCGCCGTGTTTCGTTTTCGTAAACACCAGCACTTGCTTCCAATCGCCGTCTTTGATCAATTTAACCAACATCGGTGCTTTTTTCTTCACGTCTGCTGGGTAGATGCTTTGCTCAACCGTTCTTGCCGTCGAGTTCGCCGGGTTGACTGAAATCTCAACCGGGTTGTTCACCAAGCCTTTCGCAAGGTCGCGGATTTCATCCGAGAAAGTCGCCGAGAACAGTAGGTTCTGACGTTGTTTTGGTAGCAGAGCTAGGATCTTACGAATGTCACGGATAAAGCCCATATCCAACATGCGGTCTGCTTCATCCAGCACCAGAACTTCTAGTTGGTCGAACTTCACCGCATTTTGGTTGTACAAATCCATCAGGCGGCCTGGTGTCGCAACCAACACATCTGCACCTTTGCGAAGACGCAGCATTTGCGGGTTGATCTTTACACCACCAAAAACAACCGCACTGCTTAGTGGAAGATGACGGCCGTACATAAACACGTTTTCTTGCACCTGAGCCGCAAGTTCACGCGTTGGCGTCAGGATAAGTGCACGAACTTGGTTAGCACGAACGCGAGGGCCATTCGATAAACGCTCAAGAATCGGTAGCGTAAAGCCTGCAGTTTTACCTGTACCAGTCTGCGCTGCTGCCATTACGTCTTTCCCTTCCAAAATAGCAGGAATTGCTTTTGCCTGAATTGGCGAAGGGGTGTCGTAGCCTTTCTCTTGAATAGCTTTAAGGATTGGAGCAGATAGACCTAACGAGGTAAAACCCATATGTATGATTCTCAATTGTAGAGTTAGATAACAACGCGCCGAAAACAAATCGGTGCGAAAAGTGCGACATTCTGAGGCTTTTACGCGCAGGCTTCAACTAATTCCGTCATGGATAAATATTTGAACTGGATCTCATTTATTTTTGGCAGGCAAAAATAGGTTCTTTACCTAAACTTAGCTTGAGGTTCTAGAGTTGCATTAACAACAAAAAACAAGAACCCAAAGGAAAACACATGAGCAGTTATGTAGAACATGCCAATATCTCAGTCGTTGACGCACAAAAGATGATCCAATTTTTGACCGCCGCTATCCCTGAATGGAAAGTGCGCGGCGGCGGAAAAATAGATAATTGGTTTGGCCGACCAATTGAATGGTTTCACGTAGGTGATGATCATTCTTATATTGCCATCTCGTCAGGAGGAAAAGGCGACGCTACTCATTGGACATCACACTTCACAGGTTTTAAACACATAGGGATTGTGGTGCCGGATGTAGAAGCCCTCATCGAAAGGCTAAGCAAAGCAGGTTATGAGCTCGACCACCGAGGCGACGAACACCCATTTAGAAAGAACGTCTACTATCTAGAAGACCACGGTATGCTGTTTGAGTTTATCGAGTACTCTCGGAGAAAGGCTGCGAACGAAATGACTATAATCAATAAGCGTGATATTTCGATGTTTTTCGTCTGATAAGTAAACTAAATGATTGGATTTATTTTTGTGTTATGCCCTCCATTTTTATCAAAATTAAGCTAGTAATATATAACTAAGTCTCAGATTTGATACTGACTGCTGTGATTAAATACTGAGCAGGATGGAACTTGACTTATACAAATAACAATTAGCTTGATGTGAATACAAGGACCTATTTCGGCATCAATTTCGTCGTATATCAGCTTGCTTAAAAAGGTTTATCATGCTCTTTCTACAACATTGTGCTGTTTACAGCTCACCCTTCTCTTTGCTGAATGAAACACTAGCTTTAACTTACTAAGTTATAGCTAGTTAGTAACTTATTCCTATTGTTCGATTGGGCAAGTAGCAAATTTATGCTGGCTTGACATTTTTGTGCGCACTGATTTTGGTTGGTAGCAAAGAGAGTTTGCCTCACTCTGCCGAGGTCAAAGATATAAGTGTGCTCTCAACTTTGGAAAATATAGGAAGGTTTTATGGTATCTAGTCCTATATTTTATTGTGATGAGCAAATATTTTGGTCGTGAGAACTAATGCAATGTCATTAAAAAATAAAAGTTTCTATTGGGTAGGCGAACCGCCAACAAGTAATTTCTGTGAGGGAGTTATCTTAGTTAATCAGATCGAAGAGGTCCCAGTTGGTTTGGGGGGGATGGTGTGTATTTCCTACCAAGACACTCAGCAGATGAACCATGCGTTAAAAGCATTTTTTAAAGAGAAAGGGCGTTGGTCATGGGCGGTTTATGTCACTGTGGAAACTCCTTATTCTCGATGTATTGCCGACGGTGTATTTGAAGAAGTAGAGTCAAAAAAAGTTTGGCGCTCCATTCAAAGCAAGATCGACTCCATTGACGAACCGGACGTGTTGGACCCGTTGATTGGTTGGCTTGGAGTAAATCGTCAGCGTCGAGTGAGCGCTTTAAAAAGTTTAGAGTCTACGTCGATTTATTCGTTTCCGATAATTGACCTTCTGTTTCCTGATATTTATTCCACTTATCGATACGTACTCTCCGAGCAAGGCCGGGGAGTATTAGAGCCTGAAGCGCTGATTGACAGAATTCGTGTTTGCTCCCATTGCAATAGTGGACACTTGAACTATGTAGAAGTATGTCCTGACTGCAGCAGTATCGATATCGATTCTCAGAGCTCTTTACACTGTTTCACTTGTGGTCATGTTGGTGAACAACATAGCTTTCAGCGTCGTGGAAAGCTTGAATGTCCAAAATGTCTGACTCAGCTACGCCATATTGGTGTGGACTATGACCGTCCGCTTGAAAATCATGTGTGCCATAGTTGCTCTAGTTTGTTTGTCGAGGCTGCTACCATCAGTCAATGTTTGAGCTGTGATTCAAAGATCAAAGTCGAAGAGCTTGTTGTTCGTAAAATTTATCAATATCGACTTGGCGAAGTCGGTGAGTACATCTTCCAGCACGGAAAGTCTATTCAGGCTCCTGAGTTATCGATTAAAGGAAAAGTCGAAGTCAGCTTTTTCCAAAACCTACTGGCGTGGCTAAATAAAGTCGCATTGAGACACAAAGAGCAGCATCTTCTACTTGGATTACACTTACCGACTATTGATGAAATATGGTGATGCCAAATTATTCTCGTTGATGGATCAACTGACGCGCCGTCTTAGCGGCTTGTTTCGAGATACGGACATATGTTGTCAGTACAAACAGGATGTGTTGCTTGTCCTAATGCCAAACACGACTAACGCAAGCTTGTCCGTTTTACAGCAAAAATTATCGGATTTGGGTGATCTTGTTGAAGACGAAGAATTTGAGTTGGACGTATTTGCTTGGGATTTGCCTGATCCGGTCATTGAAGGTGGTGTTTCTGTTTGGATCGAATCGTTGATGGGAGAGATCTATGCTGCAAGATAGTCTCGTTTTACTCGACTATCTTCGAGGCATGCTTCTTCACAATGAAGAACTATGGCTATTGTTGTTTCCAGTAATGATCATCATAGAGTTGCCGCTGTATTTGTTGGTGTTAACAGGGATATTTCGTTGGTCATATATGCGAGAAGAGCCAGAGTTAAAACGATTTCCATCAGTAAGCTTCGTTATCACTTGCTACGGTGAGGGAGAGGCGATTGGGATCACCATCGATACGTTAGTTGAGCAAGTTTACCCAGGTCATATTGAAATACTCGCAGTGGTTGATGGGGCGGTGCAAAACCAAGATACCTATAAAGCCGCATTAAATGGTGAGAGAAGACATACAGGTGTCCGTAATCGTAAAGTTCGTGTCTTGCCAAAGTGGCAACGTGGAGGCCGTGTTTCGACATTGAATGCCGGCTTATCAATGGCCAGCGGTGAAATTGTCATTAACGTAGATGGAGATACCTCATTCGATAACGACATGGTTTTCACCATGATGAAACAGTTTGCGGATAAAAATGTGATTGCTAGCGGTGGTGCGTTAAGAGTTCGCAACCACAACGCCAACTTACTAACCAAAATGCAATCCTTGGAGTACATGCTGTCTATGCAAGCAGGTAAAACAGGGATGGCGACGTGGGGTGTGCTCAATAATATCTCTGGCGCATTCGGAGCGTTTCGAAAGAACCTTCTTAAGCAAGTAGGGGGGTGGGATACGCATACTGCAGAAGATCTCGACTTAACCATGCGTTTGAAGCAATACAAACGTCGTTATCCTGATAATAAGTTGGCCTTTTCGACGCATTCAATCGGCCATACTGATGTACCAGATACGTTGAAAGGTTTGGTATTGCAACGACTTCGTTGGGATGGCGATTTATTGTTTTTATTTTTGCGTAAGCACAATGAGGGGCTGTCTCCACGTTTACTTGGTTGGGGAAACTTTGTATTCACTTTGGCTTATGGCGTGATTCAAAATGTTCTATTACCGCTGCTCGTGGTGATATTTAGCATTTATATGGTGATTGTCTATCCACTTAAATTTGTATTGGCGTTGATGCTAATGCTCTATTTTGTCTACCTCTTTTTATCTGCTCTGATTTTTGTTGTCTATATCGGGCTTGTATCAGAGAGAAAAAAAGAGGATCTGAAGTCAGCGAAATGGTTATTTCTTTACCCTGTCTACCAGTTTTTTATGCGTTTGATTACCGCTTTCTCAATGGTTAACGAGGTTGTGAGGAGAAGTCATGAAGAATCAAGTATGGCACCTTGGTGGGTATTGAAGCGAGGTAAAAAGTTTTAGTATGAAAGTTAACTTTCACTTAGATAAGAAAAACAAACCGCAGTCTGAGAGCGGTATGAAAGTCGTCTATGGACAGGCAAAACGTGGCGGCTATCGTCTTCGTTGGTACTTGATTTTAGCCATTGTAGTCAGTCCACTCTTGTTCATGGCATATTACTTGTTCCGAACTCAGGTGTTAGTGACAGCGCCAGCGATAATTACTTCTTACCCATTAACGGTAACCTCAACTCGCTCAGCGATTGTTGGCCCTATTCCGGTCAATGTTGGTACGGAAGTAGCTCAGGATCAAGCGCTCTTGCTGTTAAAAGACAATCCTCTGAACAAGGAGATTGATTTTATAAAAGAAGAGTTGATTAAATTGTCAAAAAATCAGGTTCAGAGTACGGATGAACTGTATAAAAATGCGATTGGAAGTTCTGAAGAGGGCTTGAAAAAAGTACAAGAAATTCAAAAAAAATATGACGTGTATAGAAAAAAGGGACAGGTTTCAGAGGTCGATTATGCTGCAATTGTTAGTGTAAACAACTCTTTGAGTAATCAATTGAGTAGTCAAAAAATTGCTTACGTAGATGCGATGCGCGATTTAGAAGAACTGGAGCTTGCTGGTCCGGTAACTCAAGAGTACCGATCATTAATGCGTGAATTGGTAGTCAAACGCGCGCAACAAGAAAATTTAACTTTTCGTTCTCCTATGAAAGGGCGAGTGCTCGATGTTCATGTACACGAAGGGCAAAATGTCTCTGAAAATACTCCCTTACTTACGATCGCTCGCAATGTTACGCCGGAGATAACCGCTTTCTTAAACCCGAAATATCTCCAATACAGTAAGATGGATACTAAAGCGAAAGTTGTATTTCCTGATGGCAGAAAGTTCAGTGCAACGGTATCGAAGCCGGTTGAAGTGGTGAACAAGCTGCCTTCTGAACTGCAAAGCCCATTCGAAGGTCAACCTGCGTATTTGAAGGTGACGCTGAGTTTTGATGAAGCTCTAGAAAAAAGCCGTTGGATTGAAGGCGTAGAAGTCGAAGTTCGCTTTTAATATCGTTAAACAAAAAGGAGCTTTTGCTCCTTTTTGTTTACACTGATTTTTACTCAGCTTTTGCATGCGTTAAAAACGCACTCGTCAATTGCTGAAAGAGTGAATCTACCGATGGGCGGTCGGATATATGATGGAAGAGCGGTGTGTGGACATCGCCACGAATATCATCGTCATGACCACAAAGCTGATTACACATTCTTACTGGTTCGACAATCTTCTCGACGTCGGCATCAATCAGAATGCATGCTTGTGACAATACCACTTGTCCGCCGCCTTTTTTAAGTAAAACACGCTGCGCGGTTCCCACGACTTTTTGCCCGCCAATGTTGAGGTTGTATTCGCCATCGCAGTAGGAATAAGGCGTAGCATGAACATCCACTTTCACGCCTAACTGTTCAAAGAAAACCGTTAATATCGCACATAAATCGAGATACGCTTTTTTGATGTTGTAAGGCTCACCTTCTGGCCAGTGATAGATATGGGATAGATTAATAATACCCGGTACCTGAGGGACTGGTGCACCACCGGTTTTACGAGAAAAGAGCTTCCAGCCAGACGTATTTAACGCATGTTCCAATTCATTAGACACTGGCCATTTCTTGCCCGCGGGAAGCACGAGCGTCGGGCTTTTTACTTGCCAAAGTAAGAGCACTTGCAAGAGTTGGTTGGATTGAACTTGTTTAATGAGCTCATCTTCTTTTTCAAATGCATCAGCGACTTCCGTAGCTGTGAAGCGAATTAGCTTATTCTTAGCAACCAAAACTCTATCCCTCGTGTGTATTTAATCGTTACTGTTTTATCTCAGATACGGTTTTATTGCTAGGTCTGTGATTGCGAGGTTTTTACTCGTTAGATGCGTTGCCACTTTTGGGTTTTTCCGTTGTCCATTAGTTCTACTTGAACGCGCGATAGAAATATTTTGTTGGTCATCGCATAAGCAACTCATAAAATCCGCCATCTATAAAATTTTTTGGCGATATGAATATGAAAAAGCGAGTGATGTGTCTCGCGTTAGCGGCATCATTAACGGGGTGTGTGACGTTCCCAACTCAAGAATCTGAGCAAGTACAGGTGCTTTGGGATAATGTGAATGCGATTGAAAACTGTGAACTAATGGGTACCGTGATTGGCTCAGAAGGGCACTTTTACGACTACTGGCTTCACGCAGATAAAGACATGGTTTGGGGTACACTAAACCAAATGCGCATCAAGGCAGCAGATTTAGGCGCAGATACCTTGTATTTATACCAACCGTTAAGCTTTTCTACGTCAGTGACGATGTTTGCAAACGCTTACAAATGCAAACAGTAGCGATTTTCTTGCTCATAACTGAAAGACAGGCGTTGCTCGCCTGTCTTTGACACGCTCAACAAACATGGGTTTGTTCGTTATGTTCTCTCTCGCCGTTAATTCACATTGGCTGTTGCTACCGCGATAGAGTCGGAAAACGACAGCGTGAAATCTTGCTCTGTATTGAGCACTTTGGCCGGAAACTCTAAGCTTAATTGCGCGTGTGGCGCGACTTCTGAAGCAATACTGGTGACGAATTTTCGAGTTTCTCCTGGAGAGATCGACAAGCTGTTTCCACCTTTGGATGAAAGCTCGGCAATGCCCATAGTTTGCAGCGTGTTGCCTGCCGTATCAGCCAGATGCAGTAAAGATTCTGACTTATAGACCAACTCTCCACTTTCGGTGCGATAGGCGCTAAAAGTGTTGAAGTTTGGCTGTAATGAACCTTGAGAACCTACGTTTGTGACGGAGAAAATCACGTTAGAACCATCAAAATTCTCGACTTTCACCAACACGTTACCGTCTTGGTAACGAGCGGCTGCCGCAGCACTTGCTTGCTGTTTCTGCCTCTGTTTTTCTCTTTCAATGTTGCTCAATTGGTTTTGCTCGTTTGCTAGGCGGTTTTCAGCCATCGCGTACGATTGATCCACCATTGCCAACAGCGCTGGGATTGAATGCAGCGTTAGACCTTCCAAATGGTCAAAGTCGATTTTAGCATGCTGAGTTAGTTCGTGATTCGAGAACTGGCAGTAGCCATCAATCAAGCTAACGAACGCGACTTCAAAAGTGCCCTGTAATCGGCTTACTTCCTGTGCGGCTTTTTCTAAATCTGAGCGTACTTTTCGGATCTCTTCCAAAGTCTTTTGTGGCAGACGTCCATTGGGCGACACGTCATTGGAAACCGAGACCAGTTCTTCGGTTACAAATGGATTGTTTTGAGCGGGAATCACTGTGGTGATGCGGTTGGATTTGGTGATGTCTTCGCCCAATAAGACCATCATTTTTTGCGATACGGCGGTTGTGTTGCCCGCTAATACGTCACTACAGTTTGGAGACGTACTCGCATACGCGGCGAATGCGGTAAAAAGTGAAAAGATAACGGACCAGCCAGTGGCGACGAGTCCTGTCGTGGTTCGAGTGTTCATCCTGATAACCCCTCTGTCATTTGGTGCGATTCACTGACGTAATTGCCAATCAAGCGACTGGCTCGCGACATTCAGAATGGTTCTGGTCAATCCTTCGTAGTGGGCATGCCTGCAGATGCTTTCTAGTCGATTTTTCAATCGCTAAGCCACGACTGAGTAAAGTGTCTGAAATTGAGAGCATTAATGCTGCGAAGTTGATGTCTTTTGTCTGAAAGATAGACGTAACTTTTCTAACCATCAAATACGTGATTAGGTTCTCACTTTTATATGAGTGAGAGGATCAAGAGAAAACAGGCACTTACTGTAGAGACTTGATTTGAAGGAAAAATATAAATTTTTTTGGGGAACTTTTTTGATGCTGCCTTTGAGACTTTTTTCGAATCTCAAAGGCAGGTTCTAACGCGCGGTACTCAATTACAAAGCGTTAAGTACATCCGCAAGTCGAGTGACAGCCGTCGTCAGTTCTTCTGGTGTGGCATTGGTAAAGTTAAGACGCAGAGCGGCTTTTACCTTGGAACCTTCCGGATAAAATACCGGGCTTGGCACCACAGCAACCCAGTTTTCGAGTAGAGTTTTCGCAAGTTCGAACGTGTCGCATTCTGGAATTTCGACCCAGACAAACATGCCACCATCGACAGGTTTTAGTACGCAACTTTCTGGCAGCTGCTTTTGCAGCTCAGCAAACATGACATCGTAACGCGATTTGTAAAGTGCGCAGATGGTTGAAATGTGTGTTTCGAAATTGTCATGCTGAAGTAGACCATGCAGCAATGCTTGCATAGGAAAACTAGAGTGCAGATCTGCACCTTGTTTGATTTTGATGAGTGGCTCAAGGTAACTGCGTTTGCCGGTTACCACACCAATACGCAAGCCTGGTGAGGCGATTTTGGAGAATGAACGCAGCACGATGGAGTGCTGCGGGCAGAAATCCGAAACCAGCGGCAGTGCTTCACCAGAAAAACGCAGCTCGCGGTATGGTGCGTCTTCAATGAATGCAACGTCGTATTGGATACAAAGCTCGGCAACTTTTTGGCGAGTCTCTAGCGCCCAGCATACGCCCGTTGGGTTGTGAAAATCGGGCACGGCGTAGAACATTTTTGGTTGCTGTGTGGAAAAGCATTGCTCGAGTTCTTCAAGGTTTGGGCCACACTCGGTTTGCGAAACGGTCACGATGTTGGCTTGAACTAAACCGAATACTTGCATGGCTCCAAGGTAGCTTGGCGCTTCCATCACCACTTTATCGCCCGGATTCACGTACGCACGCGCGATCAAATCTAGCCCTTGCTGAGAACCCGTTGTGATCATCGCCAAATGAGATTCTGGTAGCTGGTAATAATCGGTCAAAAAATTAAGTAGCGGTGCGTAGCCTGCTGTTGCGCCGTATTGAAACACCTCTGGCATGTTCGCGAGGTTTTCTAGCGTCGGTTTCATTAAGTCGATCGGGAAGGTTTTTTCGTCCGGTAAGCCACCCGCAAGAGAAATGACATTCTTATCGCTCGCTGCTGCGAGGATCTCTCGAATGTAGGATGACTTAGTTTGTTGTAATGACTGTGCGATTTCCATGTGCTGTGCTTCTCGTAATTGTCTTTTTTTATGTCAGAAATAGTATAGGTAAATTGCCAAGCTTGGTGTGTCCATTTATGCTGTTAAACATGCCCATTTATGCTATTTGAGCGAAAGTTTACTCCGTGAGCCATCAACAAGTTTCCAGAATCAATGACGTGCTGTTTTACATTCACCAGGACATTAGCAGAGATTTATCAGCTAAAGAGCTAGCGGACGTAGCAGCCTATTCTGAACAACACTTCCATCGTATTTTTAAAGATGTCGTGGGGGAATCCATCCATCAATATATCCGCCGTACCAGAATGGAATACGCCGCCAATCAACTGATGTTTGATACCGGCTCATCAGTGCTAGACATTGCTAACAAGTGTGGCTTTAACTCGGTATCTTCTTTTAGCCGAGCGTTTAAAGCGACGTTCGCTATGTCTCCTGGTGCATGGCGAAAGCATGATTTACAAGTCGCAGAAAAACCGTATTTGAAGGATCCGGAAGTGGCAGCGGGTTATCATCGGGTTGCGAAACGCGAGTTGCCAGAACCAAAAATTATAGAGGTCCCACAACGCTTTGCGGTGTATGTTCGACATGAGGGCTATAACCGTTCCATTCGCAATGCGTGGCTGATTTTGAAAGCGTGGGCAAGTTCTGAGAATCGGGACTTTTCGGTTCAATATGGTTTGCATCACTCCAACCCTGCTTGGGTTGAGCTCGACAAGTGTCGTTATGTGGCTTGTATGGCGATTGATAGGCCGCTCAAAGTACGCGGTGTCGTGAATCAAATGACGATTCCGGGTGGTTTACATGCTGTTTTTCGCTTAACGGGAGTATATGGTGAGCTTCTTCCTCAACTGAGTATGGTATTAGAGAAGTGGTTGCCTAACTCAGGCTTTAAGCAACGTTCCACGCCCGCTTATGTTCATTATCTTAAAAACCATTTCCTCAGCCATGATGAGGCGTTTGAGCTGGATTTCTATCTACCCATCAGTTTTTTCTAAGCATCAGAAACACGCGGCTTGGCGAAAAGAATGCAGTCGCATGGAACGAAAAGGCAGAGCCCAAAACAAGCGCTGCCTTATTTTTAGAATATCTTGATAGGTGGCTAGAAATTGGCATCCGTCTCAGCACCAGCCGATACCGTTAACTCACTTGTTACTTGATAAATACTGAAGGTTTCTCCGGCGACAATACCTTCTTCAGAGTCATCATTTGCAGTGCAGGTATAGCCAACCGAGTAGGTGCCGGGTTCTACAAAACCAAACTCGTATTCGTAATTAACTTGCTCCATATCTGGAACCACGTTGGCTGCTGCAATTGGTGTGGCTTTCCCGTCTTCGCCAGCAAATGGCCCCATGTCCTCTTTGGCGACGCTGCCTTCATATAAGTAAACGGCGTGCGCATAGTCGTTTGCACTGGACGTATCAATTTCGCAATCCGCATAGGTTTGTGAGGCGACATCGCCCTGAATTTCACCTGTCGTAACGGTGTTTATCAAGGTCACCGAAGTGCGTTGAATACTGTACCCTTCGTTTTGACCCGTTCCGTCTTTTAAGCCTCGACGCAGATCAAACTCGACTACGAATTCATTGTTATCAGGATTAACCGCAAAGGTGTTATTAAAGAACAATACCCCAGAGTTAGGCTCTTTACCCACGCCTTGAGGACAAGCACCATCGCCTTTGACGGTCAGTGGGATTTGATTTCCTGTTGCTTCGTCAATCACATACGATGGGTAGTCGGGGTGATCGCCATCATTGGCAAACACACACAACTTGTAGTTGCCAGAAGGAATCACTTCATCTTCAACCAGCTCTTGAACATCACTGCCTTGATAGTTGAGCAAGTTAACACTCAACGGCAGAGGATCTTCACCATCAGGAATTGGATCGCCGTTTTCATCCACGTAATTGCCTTCTTCATCGGTTTTATACACCTCAAAAATTTGTGGTGATCCGCCATCAAGAGGAAGGAAAGCAACTTTGCTGTAAGTGATGACCACTTCGGAAACGTCGTCTATAGGCGCATCAGAGACGGATAGAGTGACAGGGGTTGTCGTGGTGATGGTATTACTGTCAGAGTTACAGCCAAAGAGCGCTACTACCACCGCTGCACCAACTAGGCTGAATTTTATGGTGTTCATTGGGGTTACCTTCTTAGTGGGAAGTCTATTAAATGTAGTAGAAAATGATGAGATTTTGCGCAGGAGACGGGGGCTTTTGAATACCAAGTAGTTAAGATATTGTAAATTAAATACGTTGCGTAAAAGTGTGGTCAACTCGACGATATCACCCCGAATGAAGTGCTATGGTTAATATTGTCTTGCTTAAAAAATAAGCAAGACAAACATCAATAACGCCACTCAAGAGGTCTCTATGTTAGGTGAAAATCACTCATTAACCCATGAATTTCCGGAACATTTGGATACCATCACTCAGCTTAGCCAAAACGATGCATCATTTGCTGAAAACGTTAAAAACTACAACGCACTCGATAAGGAGATTCGTGTATTAGAGCTGCAAGGCAGCCCGATAGACGACCACGCCATGAATGTGCTCAAGCATAATCGAGCGGAGCTAAAAGACTGGCTGCACTCCCGAATTATGGGTTCTTAACCAAGCAATGAGTATCGGCTCGTATCAACGAGCCGATTTTAGAAGAGGGAGGGGCCAACAAATTAACGAGTTGTAGTTGTCAACGATTCGGATACCACAAGATCTTGCTTCTTCCGTACTTTTATCTGCGACAGAATCACGCCGGAGATAACCATCAAGCCGCCGATAATATGGTACACATGAACCTCTTCACCGAGCAGTGTTGACGCTAAGGCGACAGAGACCACAGGCATTAAGTTCATGAACATGGCGCTGGAGTCTGCGCCAATCAAATCTATTGCTTTTACCCACATCAATGGAGCGAAAATAGACGCTGCGATACCAGCATAAGCGATCAGTGGAAGCGCCTCTTGGCTAGGAAGCAGTTGTTCGCTTGAAAGCCACAGTGGAGTCAGCATGATGACAGAGAAGAAGCCTTGCATGTAAACCAATGTTAGGCTGTTAAATGGCATCTTCCAACGCTTTAAAAGCACACAGTATGCGGCATAAACTAACGCGGCCAGTAACATTAAGCTGTCGCCTTGTGTCATATCTTGATGCAAGAAGTAGGTGACGTCACCGTGCCCAAGCATAAATGCTAAACCACCAAGTGAAATTACCCCACCGACAATGCTTAACATAGAAACCGATTTACCCAATAGAGGGACGCTTAAAAACACGCTAATCAAAGGCACCAATGACGTGATAAGTGCCATGTTTGAAGCCGTTGTAGTTAAGCCTGCGTAGTAGCCTAACGACTGGTTAAGTACCATGCCGAGTAGGGCTAAAAATGCCAGTTTAGTAAGGTATGGACGAATTACATGACGCTGTTTGATTACGGCTGGCAAGCAAAATGGCGTTAGAAGAACCATCGCAACAAACCAACGATAGAAGCTCATTGCGCTAGGTTCAATCGTGCTTGCCGCCATTTTGTTTACGATAGAATTTCCACCCCAAATCATGACAGTAAAAAACGGAAGCAAATAAACCATGAGAACCTCATCGCACAATAATTGATGGCGCTAGTCTGACAGGTCTTTATAATGAAAAGTATCTCTTAAAAGACATCGTAAGCGATAGGAAGACAATTTTGAAAAAGAGTGCGAGAAATCTTCATCCTTCATTATCAATTGATCGTGCGCCATCGGATGTTTTTATGAATTTTGAAGCGTTTCTTTCCAACACGGAAACCCGGATTCATAGCCATCCTTGGGGGCAAGTGCAGCTGATCAGCGGTGGGATTTTGGAAATGGATGCGGAGGACACACGATTTTTAGCGCCACCTCATTTGGCAATTTGGGTGCCAGCGGGCATTCGTCATACCAGCTACAACCGAAAACCAATCGAATATTGCTCATTGAATATTGCACCAGAGCTGACGGCACATTTTCCAACCAAAACCAGTTTAATCAAAGTCACCCCCATCGTTTCTGCCATCATTGAGGACTTTCGTCAGCGTGACATTAACGTAGCGCAGAGCGATGAAGACAAACGCTTGGTGCGAGTGTTGTTGGATCAACTGGCGAAACAAGAAGTGGAACATCACTTTTTACCGACAACCGACAACAAATATCTTCAGCCAATCTTAAAAGCGGTAGAAGAATCGCCAACCGATGAAATCAGCTTGGCGGAGTGGGCGGCAAAAGTGCATACCACAGAGCGCACGTTAGCGAGACATTGCCAGAGTGAGTTAGGAATGAGCTTTACTGAGTGGCGTTTACGTGTGCGGTATTTGCACTCGATGGAGTTGCTACGCAAAGGGCAAACCGTAAAAGAAGTCGCGCTGACGTTAGGTTACAACCAAGCCAGCCCTTTTATCGCGATGTTTAAGAAATACTCCGGCATGACACCGGAGCAATATAAGAATCGCTTGTTATAGCTGAGCGAGGACGTAATCCAGACCACCCACAACAGCAGCGACTTGTGCATCATTGCACTCTTCGTCCGTTACTTTCGGGCTGTCTGGATAAACTTCTGTGGTGGTGCCGTAAACGCAATTTGTTACGCCGCCACACAGACCCAGTTTCACCATTGGGTAGTTGATAACGCCAAATTGTACGACTGGGGAACCAATGATCTCGCCGTGTTCATCTGCTGGTGCAATGTGAGTCACTTTTGCAACCGACTCAATGACTGCCTTTTGGAAGTCAGGTTGAGGGTTTTCAGTATCTCCCACGGTGTAAAAGCCATCTGGGATCATACCTTCAATGTACTCAATACCATCACGAGCAGCTAAGGCAGGACGGAACTCAGTTTCGTCAGAATCTGTCGTCTCGTGCAAATCAATGTGCATTAACACGTCGCCCAATGTCGATACGAGCTTGATCAAGTTGGCTGACTCTTCCGCTGGGCTATCTGTATAGAAAGAGCGGTTTGGATCAATCGCGTTTGGATTCCAACGGTTGATCACTTCGTAACCCCATGGGCTCACGCAGGGTGCCACTACAATATTGAAGTGCTCTGCGTAATGCTCTGCTTCTGTTTTTACGAATTTTAGCGCGCCGTGTACGCCGCTGGTCTCGTAGCCATGCACACCGCCAGTTACAAGAACAATCGGTTTTGCTGAGTCCCAGTTACGTGTTTTAATGCAAAACAGTGGGAAGCGAGCTTGGTCGTAAGAAAGCGCACCATATTGTTCCACATCGAAACGGTCGCGTAGCGCATCAATTTTGCTGACTACTTCTTCTTGGTAGCGGCGTTTTACTTCGCGCTGTGCGAGCCACGCTTTGCGTTCTGCTTCGCCCCAAGGTTGGCCTGGGGTACCGATTGGGTAAGAGTATCCGCTTTTCATCTATACTTTTTCTTTTGTGTGCTGAAAGGTATGACAAGACTAGACCTGTCTTATCTTATCGGCAATACAAAATACCAATTGTGACGGTATTCTTTGCAAAATCATCACTTTGCCAAGGGGTTTAATGGTGTTACATTTTGTTACTTACTCAATTTCATATAAGAGATAAAAAATGGCTGGAGCAAGTTTACTCACACTGTTGGATGATATTGCCGCGGTATTGGATGATGTTGCGTTGATGTCAAAAATGGCGGCAAAGAAAACCGCAGGTGTATTGGGTGATGATTTAGCGTTAAACGCTCAGCAGGTCTCGGGTGTCGCATCTGAGCGAGAAATTCCAGTAGTTTGGGCGGTGGCCAAAGGTTCATTTAAAAACAAACTGATTTTGGTGCCTTCTGCATTATTGATTAGCGCAATTATTCCTTGGTTGATCATGCCATTGCTACTAATCGGCGGTTTGTTTCTCTGTTTTGAAGGGGCTGAAAAAGTACTCGAAAAACTGTTTCCACACTCACATCCCCATGAAGAAAAAGAAGAGCTTGTGGATACGGGCGAGTCGTTAGAGGATTACGAAAAGCGAAAAGTTGCAGGTGCGATTCGAACCGATTTTATTCTCTCAGCGGAAATTATTGTGATTGCGTTGGGCACCGTGACTGGGGCGAGTCTTGTGACGCAAATCTTAGTGGTGAGCTTAATTGCGGTCATCATGACCATTGGTGTTTATGGCTTAGTAGCAGGCATCGTGAAATTGGATGACTTGGGCTTCTACCTTGAAATTCGCTCAAAAGGTAAGGGCTGGATGGCGAAAGTTGGCAGTGCTTTAGTTGCTTTTGCACCAAAGCTGATGAAGTTGTTAACGATTGTGGGAACTGCTGCGATGTTTTTAGTCGGTGGCGGGATTGTAGTGCATAACGTGCCAGCCATTCACCACTTTGTAGAACCGATTATTATGAACTTTAGTGGTCATTCGGTTGCTACAGCGATTCTGCCTATTTTGCTTAACGGCATTATCGGTTTTGTAGCGGGTTTGATTGTGGTTGCTGTATGGACGGTGGTAGAAAAGCTTCGCGGTAAATAATCCACATATAAAATGAAAAAGGGCCATGCTGTCTCTAATGCGGAGAACGTCATGGCCCTTTTTTATGCACGTTATTTGCGTGAAGCGATTACTTCACTTTCCACTCAATTTGTTCGTTTGCACGAATAGGCACAACGATGTCGTTGCCAAATGGCATAGATTCAGGAACATCCCAAGCCGATTTTTCTAGCGTCACCGTATCTGCGTTGCGCGCAATACCGTAAAAATCAGGACCGTTGAAGCTTGCAAACGCTTCCAAGTTTTCCAACTTGCCTTCTTTTTCAAAGACTTCTGCATAAAGTTCTAGCGCCGCGTGCGCAGTGTAAGAACCTGCACAACCGCAAGCCGATTCTTTCGCGCCTTTTGCATGCGGAGCGGAGTCGGTACCTAGGAAAAACTTCTTGCTACCGCTGGTTGCGGCTTCGATTAGGGCTTGCTGGTGGGTGTTGCGCTTTAGAATCGGTAAGCAGTAGAAATGAGGCTTAATGCCACCGACAAGCATGTGATTGCGGTTGAAAAGAAGGTGGTGAGCAGTAATGGTAGCGGCAACATTATCAGACGCGTTGTTAACGAACTGTGCTGCGTCGGCGGTGGTGATATGTTCTAGAACGATTTTAAGATTAGGGAAGTCATTAACGATAGGAGCGAGGACGGTATCAAGGAATTCTTTTTCTCGGTCGAAGATATCAACGTGGTGATGAGTGACTTCTCCATGAACCAAAAGCAACATCCCGACTTCTTCCATGGCTTCGAGAACGTGGTAAATGTTCTTCGCATCGGTCACACCAGAATCTGAGTTAGTCGTTGCACCTGCAGGGTAAAGCTTCGCTGCGACAATTTTACCGGTTGCTTTTGCTGCGCGAATCTCTTCTGGCGTGGTGTTATCGGTTAGGTAAAGCGCCATCAGAGGTTCGAATTGTTCGCCGTGCTGCTCTTTCAGAATTCGATCGCGGTAGGCAAGTGCCATTTCGGTATTGGTAACAGGTGGGACGGTGTTTGGCATGATCAGCGCGCGGCCATTGTAGCGGCTGATATCGCGAACGGTGTCTTTTAGAACTTCACCATCGCGTAAGTGAACGTGCCAGTCGTCAGGACGAGTAATAGTCAGTGTTGTCATTAATTGCTCCCACCATTGAAAAGTTGTCTGATTGGAGCCTAAACGCTGCATTTGCCTTTTGGAGCAAACGCTTGCGCTTAGGCGACAGGATGATAGAGGAATTGCCCTCACATTTCATCCCATTTTTCACTTTTCTACAGAGTAGGAGTGTAAGTGGTTACTTCATCGTTAACCAAAGTGCGTGAATCGTACCTGGCAGGAAGAAGAAGAAAGTTAGGATCAAGTTGATGAAGAAGTCTTTATTCAGACCTTTTTCCATGTAAACCGCTACCGGTGGAAGAAAGATACACAGCAAAATTAGAATCAGTTTTTTTGTATCCATGGGTAAAGCTCCAAGTCAATGAATGGATGTCGTCAAAAATATGGCGCATTATGTGTTTTGTATCACACTTTATCAAATGGTATTTGGTCAGAGCAGTGTTAAAAAATGTGAATTCTGAGTGTAGTAAAGGCATCTCAGTAAATCCAAGTCGTTTTCTCTCTTAAAGGTTTGATTTTGGGATAAATGCTAATGCGTGAATCTGCATCTTAATGTCATTTAGGTATACAATACTGCAACAATTAAAGATCACCCGTAGGAAGAAGGCTATGTCGCAACCCGTTTTATCCCAAATCAATGTTTTTCCGGTTAAATCAGTCGGAGGTGTGTCGCTTTCGTCCGCATGGGTAGAAAAACAAGGGTTGAGTTTTGACCGTCGTTTTATGATCGCCAAAGCCGATGGTTCGATGATCACTGCGCGAAAGTACCCGCAAATGGTAACCGTGAAATCAGCGTTGCTTGCCGATGGGGTGGTGTTCAGTAGCTTGGGAATGGAACCACTTAAAATCCGTTATCAAGATTTCAAAATGCAGGAAACACCCGCAACAGTTTGGAAAGATGCCTTCACCGCTTACACGACTACCGATGATGCGGATGATTGGTTTAGTCAGGTATTAGGACAGCGCGTAGAGTTGCTTTTTAGCGGTGAACAATCCAATCGTGTCCGTGAAAGCCTGGGACAAAATGTGAGTTTTGCTGACGGCTATCCAGTGTTGGTGATCAGCCAAGCTTCGCTAGAGGAATTGAACAAAAGAAGTTCTGAGCAACACTCCATGGATCAGTTCCGCACAAACTTAGTCGTATCTGATACTAAGCCATTTGAAGAAGATTCTTGGAAGCGCATCCGAATAGGGGAAGTGGAGTTCGAATCTCTCAAACCTTGTGAGCGTTGTATTCTTACCACGATCAATACTCAACGTGGCACTTTCCGTGAGAGCAAAGAACCGCTCAAAACGTTGCAACAGTTCCGCGCCAATGAACGAGGTGGTGTGTTCTTTGGACAAAACCTTGTGGCGCGCAATGAGGGCATTATTCGCCAAGGCGATAAAGTTGAAGTGCTCGAATATAAGGAGCCGGAATTTTATCCGGACAACTCACCTGTGCGAATGACGCTGACGTGTGTTGAGCGTGAAGAGATTGCTCAAGATTTCGTGACCTTATGGCTAGAACCGAGCAAAGGTTCTTTACCAAACTACTTACCGGGCCAACATTTGCCGATAGAGGTGGATATCAATGGTAAGAAAATTGGTCGTCGATATACCTTATCGTCTAGCCCATCTCGCCCTGGTCGCTATGCTATCTCCGTTAAGCGTATTGCGGGTGGCCGCGTGTCGAATGCCTTGTTAGACAACCTACAAGTCGGTGATGTATTAGAGGCAGAAAACCCAGATGGTCAGTTCCACCTTAAAACGCATGATGCGCAGCCGCTACTATTGCTGTCGGCGGGCAGTGGTGTTACTCCAATGCTGTCGATGGTGCGCTATCTTGCAGATCACAATCAACTGAATGACGTGGTGTTTTACCATCAATGCCGTACTGAGCACGATATTCCATGTCGTTCAGAGTTAGAGCAATTAAAACGCGAACATTCAGGGCTGGAAGTGAAAATCTGTTTAACGCAACCAGCGGTGGATTGGTTTGGTCTTAAAGGGCGTTTAAGTCTGTCTCATATCAAGCAAATCAAAGACGTTGAACAACGACAAGTGTTTGTTTGTGGGCCTGATGGTTTCATGCAAAAAGCAAAAAACTTATTGTTGAAGAAAGGTTTGCCAGAGGCACATTATCATCAAGAAGCCTTTGGTGTTTCTGCTGTGGAAGCAAGACCAGAAAAAGAGGTTGAGATTGAATTCAATGGCTTGAAGATCCAAGGCAACAATCAAAAAACGCTTTTGGATCAGATTGAAGATGCAGGGAAAGTAGTGAGCAATAGCTGTCGTGCTGGCTTGTGCGGTGCGTGTAAGGTACAGCTCACATCAGGACAAGTTCATCACCCAGATGTACCAGCCTTGACAGATGAAGAACGCGCAATGGGAACGGTATTGGCGTGTTGCGCGATTCCAGAAACGGATGTCACGGTAACGGAATAACCGAGAAGGTGCGGCCACTAACCAACAAAAAACGCTGCTAATTTTAGCAGCGTTTTGAGTTTTAAAAGCGAGCAAAAAAGATCACTTAGTCGTAAATCGTTGGGATTGGCTGACGCTTGTGCTGAGTTGCTTTGTAAATCGAAACCAAACGATCGACAACTTGTTGAGAAACTGGCTTACCTTCTAAGAAGTCGTCAATTTGCTCATAAGTTAGGTTTAGTGCATCTTCATCTGCTTTCTGCGGTGCCAGTTCTTCTAGGTCTGCGGTTGGCACTTTCTTCACTAACACCTCTGGCGCGCCCAAAGTTGCGGCTACTTCGCGCACTTGACGTTTGTTCAAACCAAACAGAGGGGCAAGGTCACACGCGCCATCACCAAATTTGGTATAGAAACCAGTGATGTTTTCTGCAGAGTGGTCAGTACCTAACACCAAGCTACCGACGTAACCAGCGATCTCGTATTGAGCGATCATACGAGCACGTGCTTTTACGTTACCTTTTACAAAGTCTACTTTTGCCGCGTCTTCTGGCATTAGCCCTGTGCCTTCTAGTGCAACATTAGAAGCGGCATGCATACCATCAACACCTTGTTTGATGTTCACAGAGACTGAATGCGTAGGTTTAATGAATGACAACGCCAATTGCGCTTCATCTTCGTCTTTTTGCTCACCGTAAGGCAGACGTACTGCGATAAACTGGTAATCGTTGCTGCCAGTTTCTTCGTTAAGTTGGTCTACAGCAAGTTGGGCAAGGCGACCTAACGTGGTTGAGTCAACACCGCCACTGATGCCAAGCACAAGTGACTTACAACCTGCTTCTTGTAGCTTGCGCTTAATAAAAGCAATACGGCGTTCAATTTCGAAATGCGGGTCAATTGACGGCAATACACGCATTTCGTCACGGATGGATTGTTCCATTTAGGGTTCCTTTTCCTGCAAATATCTTAGACACAAAAACTGCTTCGAGTGGTCATTCACCAAAGATCAAACAGTGTGACGTCGTTATCGAGCTAAAATGGTGATAAACCATTCAATTAAGGCTCGTAAACGTCGCTTTAGTGTCAAAAGCTCTAAAGATTAGTAGTATCATACCGAATTCATCAGATTAGAAAACTCTCTTCAACCAGGTAATCACCGGATATGAAAAAAATCGCCATTTTTGGTAGCGCATTTAACCCTCCTAGTTTAGGTCACAAGAGCGTTATCGAGTCTCTGAGCCACTTCGATCTCGTGCTACTCGAGCCTAGCATTGCACATGCATGGGGCAAGAATATGTTGGATTACCCAATTCGGTGCAAACTGGTTGATGCCTTTATCAAGGACATGGGGTTTTCTAATGTTCAGCGCTCTGAGCTAGAGCAAGCTTTGTACCAACCGGGACAAAGTGTGACGACCTATGCGTTATTAGAAAAAATTCAAGAAATCTACCCAACTGCCGATATAACTTTTGTCATTGGTCCGGATAATTTCTTCAAATTTGCTAAATTTTATAAGGCGGAAGAAATTACGGAACGTTGGACTGTCATGGCGTGCCCAGAAAAAGTTAAAATCAGAAGCACGGATATCCGCAATGCACTCATAGAAGGCAAAGATATCAGCACCTATACGACACCAACTGTCAGTGAACTGTTGCTCAACGAAGGCTTATATAGAGAAACATTATCTGGTAAATAAGAGGTCGGTTTTCATGGTCAGAGTAGCCGTATTTAGTGCATGTGCGCTGCTTGTGGTGACGCAAGCTAACTCCGCATGTAACTATCTTTCTGATCGCTCCGTGGTGTTTGAAGACAACACCATGCCCATCTGTGAAGAAATTTTTGATACTGTTGGTGTGCTTAGTACCGATACCTTAGATTGGTATGCTGCTGAAGCGACAGCAGAAGGACCAACAGAAAACTACTGGGAAGAGTGGGCAATCAAATCGCAAGACATTCCGTTTCTTACTCAAAACGTAGACAAAAACTATTTTGGTCTTGGTATTTGGATGCCAGAAGAGCTACGTGAAGAAGAAAACAAAATGACCACAGAAGAGTGGCTTCGCAGCCATGGTCTCATGTTCAGTATCGGTTTTGGTAATAAAGCTGATGGAGAGCCAAGAATGCGCTTCGACTATCGTTGGCACGAGTATTACGACGCCGACTGGATGATGCAAATTGAAGTGCCATTTTAGTTCATCGTTTTTCACCGAGCGTTCGATGTGTGTTGTACTTGGGATTACTTGGGGAAATATGTGACCCTACGTGAGGCAAAGAATAAGAAAAGGGCGTACCGCAAAGTACGCCCTTTTTGATCTTGTGTGAGTCTCGTGTGAGAAAACGCTATACACCGTTAACTTATAGCGCTTCACCAAACACTAGAAAGCAAAGCTGTTCGTATTCTTCTGTGTTGCCAGCAAACAAGTGCTCAACAATTTGAGATTCCTTTTTCCCAGACAATTTCATTTTTCTTGCTTCGCGCAGCGTAAGCACCAAACAAAGCTCTCTCGAAATGCGAGCTTCGCATCCTGGCTTCCACTGATTGATTGCTTGGCTGAGTGCCGAGTTTGATAGATTTGGTGAAATCGCCAGTACTTCGTGTTTAACCACAGCGAGCAAATCTAACTGGATATCAGAACGCGTCTCCGTCTTCGCCAACTTTTCAATTAAGGCTTTCAGCAAAATTGATGGTTTGATAAAACCGGCCTGTTGAGCAAATGCATCATTCAAACGCACAGAAAAATCACAACGATGGACATGAGTGTTAGGTAAAAAAGTGAGTGAGCTCAAACATCCTTGAGGAATCCAAAAATACTGGCCGGGTTCAATGGCATACTCTTGCTTACCCAATTTGATGATCGCTAATCCGCTTACGACAGACAGTAAACTGTGCTTTAGCGATTTTTTACGCGCGGCAACGTTCAGAAAAGGGTAATTAGCGTCGTGAAATTCAATAGCGTAGTTCATTATGATCACCAGTGTTTTTGGGGCGCTAAGGGTAACGCTAAACCTAAACGATTCCAACCAGCTAACCGTAATTTTTAGCATGAGAAATTGTAGCCTAACTGGTATGACCATGTTAAAAGTATGGGTTGAAATGCTGCGAGACAGCAAAACTATGCGTAAAATGTGCCAGCTTTTTTTGATATGTAATGAATAATGACTGCCAATACCGATCCTTATATTGAAATTCGTCCTTACAATGACGAAGAAATTCCAGCAGCGCTGGATCGTCTAATCCAAGATGATGAATTTATCACTGCGATTCTCGATCACCGTTTTGAAAACAAAGCGAAATGGTTCAAAACGCTCATGAGTCCGTTCCTTCGCATTTACCTAAAAGCGAAGTGGAGCAAACTTGACTCCGTAGAAGCGATCCAAATCGAGGTGAAAAAATACCTTCAAGATACGTTGAATAAGACAACGGATGGCGTCACGTTCTCTGGTTTAGACAAACTGGATAAAAACACCTCCTACTTATTCGTGTCTAACCATCGCGATATCGCAATGGATCCCGCTTTAGTTAACTACGGTTTGTACCAAAGTGGTCACCGCACTGTGCGTATTGCAATCGGCGATAATTTGCTGAAAAAACCGTGTGCGACAGAGCTGATGCGTTTGAACAAGAGCTTTATTGTTAAGCGTTCTGCAAAAGCGACGCGCTTGGACAGTTGTCTGGCTACATCAAACACTCGCTGGATACGGGTAACTCTATTTGGATTGCTCAAAAAGAAGGGCGCGCAAAAGACGGTAACGATTTTACAGATCCTGCGATCTTAAAAATGTTCCACGTTGAAGGTCGCAAGCAAAAGGTCGCGTTTGGCGAGTACATGCGCTCGTTAAAAATTGTGCCGGTCTCGATTGCTTACGAGAACGATCCATGTGACATCGCTAAGGCAAAAGAGCTATTTGAGAAAGCAGAAAACGGCCGTTATGAAAAAGGCGAGTTTGAAGACATCGAAAGCATCATCCAAGGCATTGTTGGTTACAAAGGCCGTGTTCATGTGGCATTTGGTGACGTGATTGAGCAAGAGTTTGAAACGCCTGAATCGCTAGCGAACGAAATCGACCGTCAGATCCACGAGAACTATAAGTTGTATCCGATCAACTTGCTCGCTGCAGGTCGTGAAGATTCAAGCATTATTACAGAAGCGGTGAAACGTCAGCTTGCTGATAAGCTAGAACAGCTACCAGAAGGCGCAAGACCGTATCTTGTTGCGAGCTACGCTAACCCAGTGAATAACCAAGATTAGTCGCTGTGTATGCTGCCCAAATGAGTTGGGCGCATTCCAACTACTCCAATGAAAAACACCTCGTATTGAACGAGGTGTTTTTGTCTCTGCGTATCTTTTTTTGTCTATCCAATTAGCGCGCGACTGCGCCACCTAAGGTCAGATTCTTTGGCCACTTGATTATCTTATTGCCACCCAAAAAGATGTTGCCTTTTACCGTCATTGTGTCGGGAAACTCGGTCAGGGCCGAACCACCAATGTAGAGGTTGCCATCGACCACCAAGCCTTCTGGTAGCGCTTTCAGTGGCGTTCGGATCACACTCAAATCACCTTTTACTCGAAGTTTTGCCGGAAGTGTTTTTAACGGAGTATCGGTCAGGTTCAAATACCCTCCCAGCTTTACCCCTTTGGGCCAGCTTTCAATCTTACTACCAAGTAAGTTAGCGTAACCTTTGATTTTTACTCCCGACTTGATTGTTTTCAGGGCGCTATTTTTCGCGTCCAAGCTGCCACCAATATCTAAGCCCTTAGGCAGCTGAGTAATTGGCGTTTGGGAAATGTCCACATTCCCTTTTATGACCAAGTCAGATGGGAGTTCAGTGTATGGCTTGTTTCGAAGATCTAGATTGCCATAGTTGTCGATATGGCCAAATTTGGAATAGTAATCGAGCTCGTAAGCACTAGGAGACGAGCTAAATGCAATTAACGCGAGGGCGAAAGGGATGAAACGCATAACGATTACTTTCCAATAAAAAACGATAAAAGCATAACCTAAAGAGTCAGTGACGGCTATATCGGCCTGAGCCTAACTCGCCGTTGTTCGTAACGACGTGGAGGAATATCTGGGAATGAGAAGTAAGAACAAATTGCTAGAATATGAGATTCTGCCAAGAACTTGAAATACTTCCTTGCTAGTATTGTTCGGGCATAAGGGGATATTCATGAAGTTTAAAAGAGTTTCTATTTTTACTCTGAGCGCCATGGTCGCGCTATTGTCTGGTTCAGTTTTTGCCAAATCTTACAGTACGCCGGAGTCAAAGGCTTTGGTGGTTGCTGATGGTAAAATAGGCCAGCGAATTTGTTACTACGAAGATAAAGCCTATACCGCTGGTGCGGTAATCAAAGTCGAAGATGTGCTTTTGGTGTGCTCTGATGAAAACGACTACGAAACCAATGGGTCGTTAAAGTGGGTTGTGTTGAAGCAAAAGAAGTGATTTAGATAAGAATAAAGCGAGCTCGTTGCTCGCTTTAAATTGAATTAACGCGCTAGAGAGCGAGTTTTCAGTTCAAAAATAAGCTTTTCTGCACTTACTTCAAACTTGAATCGAGCGGTTAGCTCTTTAGATTCTTCTGTCAGCTCTGACACATTGTATTCAACGCCAGCGCAGACTGATTTAGCTAGTTCGATGTATTTCGCTAACTCAGACTCTAATGCATCTTTAGTCTCTGCGAAAATCGTTACGTCAGCAACCTCGTCGCCTTCTTTGATGATGAAACCAATCTCACCAGCACAGCCACAAGCTTCACATACTTGGCTTTCTTCTAATTCGACACTCATAACGAATCCTCTTGTAAAAACTAAGGGTATTCTAGCAGGTATTTGATCTGTATCTACAAAAATGAGCAGTTTCGTATAAAAATACAACAGTATGTTGTTTTGTTAATTGCCGGTTAACGGTTGGGTGAGTAAGTCAACAATAACGTTAATGTGATATGTATCAACATTTAAGAGCAATTAACCAACATACTAACGAGATTTGGGCCAGGCCAGTTGAACTAGGGGTAAATTTATAAGACTATTTCTTGATTGATTATTTCTACATAATTATCATTCTTGGTCTTTGAATAGTTTCAATGAATAATTTGGCGCAAGGTTTTGATGCAATTCACTTTTCGCCTGATTTTAAGCGACGTGTATTGACACAAATATCACCGTAAATTGCACGTTACGCAGTGCAATTTCGTTATGATTGAGGGCCTAACGTTACGTTAGGAAAGCACAGTACATAATGCTGAGGATGATTTCATTCTGGCCTCATTTAATTGTGAGTTAGATGGATTTACAAAGAGAAGAGCTTAAGTATGCCAAAGCGTAGTAAAGAAGATACCGAAATCACTATCCAGAAGATCATGGATGCCGTTGTTGATCAATTGCTAAGACTTGGTTACGACAAAATGTCGTATACGACGTTGAGTCAGCAGACAGGTGTATCGCGTACAGGTATTAGCCACCATTTTCCTAAGAAAACGGACTTCACCGCAGCACTAGATGGTCGTATCTTTAAAATGTTTATCGAACATCTAGAGTTCGAAAAAGGTTTAGATGCGTTTTCACAGAGCTGGATTAAAGCTTTAGAAGACTCTGAATTCTTAGCGATTTTACGACTACTATTCCATCACATTGTTACGTCTGAAAGCGCTCACGAATTTGCAGCAAATGGCATTGATCGTCTGTACAAGATGGTAGAAAGCCAGTTTGGCTCAGGTGGAGATAAAGAACTGGAATGGTTGATTGGACGCTCGCTGATTCAAATGAGCAAATAATCAAAAATTACAAAAAGCCCCGCTAATTATTAGCGGGGCTTTTGCGTTTCTGAGGGGAAATTTAAACAAGTGAGTGGCAGACTGGCTAGTGCTCGAAAGCGCTTCTTAAAGAGGCTCTGCGCCTCTTTAAGCTATGCCGCAGCGTGGACTTGAGGAAAGTCCAGAGTCGGGTGTTTTGTCACGATAGATCGATACCCATAAACTTGTTCAATACGTTCGGGCGTTAGGGCTTGCCAAGGGTTGTTATCGCATACAAGTTTGCCGTTATGGAGCAACACCAGTCGGTCTGCGTATTGTGAGGCTAAGTTCAAGTCATGTAATACGACAACCACCGCAGCGTTCTGCGCTTTTGCCGCCTCACGAGCAATTTTAAGCGTGTTGTGCTGGTGGGCGAGATCCAGTGCCGACGTAGGTTCGTCCAACATCAGAATCTTTTTGTCACCAGATTGATGCAGTTGCGTTAGCACTCGAGCCAAGTGCAAACGTTGTTTCTCTCCGCCTGAGAGGGCAGGGTACAAGCTTTCCGCTAAGTGCAGAACATCGGTTTTTTGCATGTAGTGTAGGGCAAGCTCAGTCGTTTCTTTGTTTGAAAGTGACAAAGGGATCGCGCCGAGTTCGACCACCTCTCGTGCCAAAAATGGAAAAGTGAGCGTGCTGTGCTGTGGCAGCATAGCGAGGTGCTTTGCTATGTCTTTAGGTTTCCAGGCTTCTTTAGGCTCGCCAAAATAGTCAATCTCGTTGTGTGATGGAATCTCACCACACAAAAGTTTAAGTAGTGTACTTTTCCCCGCGCCGTTTGGCCCCAATAACGCCGTCACTTCGCCGGTACGAATATCGATGCTGATGTCATCAAGTACTACTCGATGGCCGTATTTCATTGAAATATTCCGGCCAGATAAAACCACGTGATTCATTACAGAATCTTCCCTCTTTGCTGGAACAGTAAGTAGATGAAAAATGGCGCACCGATGAGCGCTGTTACGATTCCGACAGGTAATTCGGCTGGTGCTAATAACACTCGCGCGATCATGTCTGCACAGGTCAGCAGCAAAGCCCCTAATAACGCCGAAATAGGTAACAGTGTGCGATGATCTGGGCCTGCTAGCATGCGTCCGAGATGTGGGATAACCAAACCGATAAAGCCGATTGCCCCGCAGATACTTACTGTGACACCAACGCCTACGGCGGAAAGCAGAATGAGCTGACGCTTCAATTTTTGTACCGGAACGCCCAAGTGGCGAGCTTCTGATTCACCAAGTAATAATGCGTTTAAAGACATGGCTTTTTTGTGAAACCAGAAAAGTAACGCCACGAGAGTCACAGAAGCTAAGCCAATGCCTGCCCAGTTTGCACCCGCAAGCGAACCCATCGACCACAACGTTAAATCGCGCAGCATTTGGTCATCCGCAGAAAAGTTGAGAAAGCCGATCGCGGCACCTGAAAGTGCACTGATCGCCACGCCAGCGAGCAGCATGATCGTGACGGACGTACCAAACTTATTCGTACCGAGCCAGTACACCAGCACCGTTGTCAGAGCACCGCCCAGAAAAGCAAATAATGGCAACGCTGCTAAGTTCATGAGTTGAGGATGGTTTTGGCTAAACTCAGCAAAAACGACGATGGCAAAAGCGCCGCCCAACGCCGCCCCAGCAGAAACCCCGATAATGCCGGGTTCTGCCAATGGGTTTCGGAAAAGCCCTTGCATGACCACCCCACAAATCGCGAGGATTGCGCCGATGAACATACACAAAATCGTACGAGGCAGGCGTATCTCATTGATAACGAGTTGAATGTGTGGTGCCAGCTCTGAATGTGCGCCAACTAAGCCGCGCAGACTGTCTGTGAAACTGATGTTCATCGGGCCGACGGTTATAGAAGCGATGGCGATAAACGCTAAAAATCCAGACAGCGTAATCAGCGTGGTTGATAAAGGAATACGTCGTAACAGCATCTAAAATCTCTATGGGTAAAGCAAGGTATTGAGACGTTTAGCCTCTGACAGGCTTTTAAGTCCCAAACCGCCAACCAAAGCGTGTCCATCAATGGTGATGATGTTCTTTGTCTGGCCTGCTGGTGTTGCTGCAAGTAACGGCATCGCCTTTAAAATGGCGTCTGCACCGCCCATGGTCTCATAGCTGCGGCCACTAACTAAAATGACATCGGGTTGCATCTCTACCATCGCTTCGGTTGACAGTGGTTTGTAAGAGGTCAGTTTTTTCGCCGCAGGATTATCACCGCCTGCTAACGCGATGATGGCGTCTGGCGTGGTATCCAAGCCTGCAACATTGGCTGGGCGACCTTCGTGAATAAGCAAAAACAGCACTTTCTTTTTAGCAGAAGGTGCAGGCTGATTCGCTTGCAAAGATTCGACTTGCGTTTTTACCTCTTGCTTCAAGTTTGCTGCTTGAGACTCACGGTTCATGATCGTTGCAATCTGGTCGATACGATGCAAAAGCCCGTTAACGTTGGCTTCTGTATTGACTATCTCGACATCCACACCTGCCGACTTTAGTTGATTTAAGGTGGTAGTTGGTCCCATCTCATCAGAGCCAATTAACTTGGTTGGGCTCAGTGCCAACAACCCCTCTGCTGAAAGTCGGCGATGATACCCAACGTCGGGTAACTCCATGCCTTGCGGCAAAGTACTGGTTACATCAACGGCGACCAAGCTGTCTTTCGCATCGAGCGCAAGTAATAGTTCGGTAACGGCGCTGCCCGCACTGACGACGCGTTCTGAGGTCGGGGCGTTGTTGGCAAAAAGGTTCGTGCTTGCAAGTAACAGAGCGGCAGCAGTCAACGCAGTGCGCATTGGTGATAATGTGTTCTTCATGAAAATGTTCTCAGTTTTATGTTCTTGTTATGGCGACTCTTCAGTGAGCAATTGAGTCGCCTGAATTCCGTTTTCTTGCAAAAAGCCAAGAAGCTGAACAAGTGATTGAATATTGGCTGTTTTTTCTGCACCAATCACAATAGGTTTATCGGTCGATTTACTCTCTTCTAGCAGCGCGAGAGTGAAGTTTTCCCAATCAATGTACGTTTGTCCGTTGATCGCCCAATAAGGCTCATCCTTGAGGATATTAACGGTAATCGACTGCTTATCGACCTCAGCAACGGCCTGAGAGTCGGTGCTTGGCAGCGCGACATCTAATGAATCGAGTTTGACTGCGGCGGTAAGCATCAAGAAAACCATCACAATAAAAATCATGTCTAACAGCGGTGTTAAATCTGGTGTTAAGCCGTTGCGGTTATTGTCCTGTGGTACTTTGATCATGAAGCTTTCGCCTCAGCCGTTTTGGTGATACTTGCCGTTGTTTTTGTTTTTTCTGGAGACACGTGCTGCAGGGAAATGCCTTCAAGCCACAAATTCACGTAGTTGAGAGTATGCTCAAGTTTGGCGAGTACGCGGTCAGCCCACAAACCGATGATTTGTGCGCCAGAAATAGCGGGTAGGGCGATGATCAAGCCTGCGGCCGTTGTGCGCATGGCTAAACCCAAGCCGTCGGCCAAATCGTTAGGTGTGATGTTCCCAGTTGAAACCGCAATGCCTTTAAACATCTCAATCAATCCCAATACTGTGCCGAGAAGACCAATTAGCGGGCTGATTACGCCGATCAACGTCAGAAGGCGAAGACCAGAATGCAGTTGATGACGCTTTTCTTGCAGCCACATGCCCGCCGCGTCTTCACGCAGCGATTTAGCGAATGAGTGGTGAGCCAATAGCATTGCTACACCGCGATAAAGCAAAGGACGCTTGCCCGACAACTCATCGGCCAGCGCTTCAATATCTCGGCTGTTGGTTGGGTCTAGACTAGCCAAATGTTGACGAATGGCACTTTTGCCAACGCCAAGACTGATGAATACTTGGAAGAGTCGTTCTGCAATGATCATGACGGTGAGTGCCGAGCAAATGATCAAAGGCCATGTCATAAGACCGAACTGAGTTTGTAATTCTTGTAGTTGTTCCATTATCCTTCCAACTTAAAACGAACTGGTATTTGTACTCGGTGAGCCACTTTTAGCCCGCCTAAAATATGTGGTGTAAATTGCCATTGTTTAATGGCTCGCAGTGCTGAGGCATCCAGCGACTCGGCGCCAGATGATTCAAGCAAAACATGTTTGATTTGGTTGCCATTTTCATCGAGCCATACCTCATACAAGGCTGCGCCTTCGATACCGCGCCTTTGCGCAGACCTTGGATAGCGGGGCTGCGTTGGTTGACTCACAAACGTTGGTTTGTCGACCAAAATAGGCTGAGACGTTGCCCCTTTGGATTGGCTCGCTGATGCAGTTTGCTGAGTAACCGTATCTTTCTTCACCGGTTCTATTTTTTTCTTCGGTTCGGCTTTGGGCTGAGTTTCTTGCTTGGCAACCGTTTTGGTTGGTTCCACTTTCTTAGGTTGCTTAATTGGCTCTGGCTTTTTCTCGACCACCTTTTTCTTCACCGCCTCTTTTTTGACAACCTGCTTCTTAACGATCTTCTTTTCAGGCTCAGGCTGCTTTTGAGGCTGTGGCTCTTTTGGTGGTTCCACATTCTCTGGTGTGGGCTTTTCGAGCGTTGGCGGTGGTGCAGATACAAGGTTGAGGCTTACCGAGCTTGCTGGGTTTCCAGCAGGCATTGCGAACACTTTGTTCTCTTGCGAGACAAAAAGAAGTGCGGCATGAATGACGAGAGAGGCGCCTCCTGCAATGACATATCTTTGTACGTTCACGGGTTATTCTCGGTAGAACTATGAAAACTTGAGGCGATTATTACTTACAATCGAAATAAGATCAATTATCAATTGCATTATCATTACGGTCAAATTATGATCCTTGCAGTTTTTTTGAGATTAGCCTCTATCCCTTATGTGGTGGGGTTTAAGTGAGTATATATGAGCGTCGATATTGATAAATTTGACGAATCAGTTCTGGGCAGCGATAGCCCTGACCCCCTGAGATTTGCTTTTGTGAAGAAGCACTCGGCTCATGCTGGCGGAGCGAGTGTGCCAGTACCGCCACTTCAACAAGCAGGGCTTTTGTCGAGCATTACTTCTGACCAAAACGTGAGAAACAACAAACGCTGTTTGTACATTCACGTACCATTTTGCCGTGTTCGCTGCACTTTTTGTAACTTCTTTCAGAATGCGGCCAGTCGCAAACTTGTCGATGAGTACTTCGCTGCTTTAATGCAGGATTTGAAGGAGAAAGCAGCGCTTCCTTGGACGCAAAGCGGCATCTTCCATGCGGTTTACATTGGTGGTGGAACGCCGACCGATCTTTCTCCCGAACAAGTTCGCGTGCTGGGGCAGGCCATTCATGATTATTTCCCTCTCGCGTCTGATTGCGAAATTACTTTAGAAGGGCGCATCAATCGTTTTTCCGATGAGTTGTATCAAGGTGCGTTAGATGGCGGGTTTAATCGCTTCTCTTTTGGCGTGCAGAGCTTCAACACTCAAGTTCGTCGCAGTGCAAAGCGTCTTGATGATAGAGAAGACGTACTTAAACGCGTTTCGGAACTGGCGAAGGAAGACAAAATCCCAGTCATCATCGACTTGTTGTACGGCTTGCCTTATCAAACCAAAGAAATACTTGAACAAGATCTTAACGATTTTATGTCGACAGGCGCGCATGGCTTGGATTTGTATCAGTTGGTCGTGGGTGGAACTGCGCCAATGCTCAATCTCGTTGAAAAAGGCAAGATCCCCCCACCAGCGACGACGCCAGAGAAAGCGGGCATGTATGAGCTGGGTGTGAACTTTATGGCGAAGCACCATATGAAGCAGTTGAGCGTGAACCACTGGGCCGTCGATAACCGTGAGCGTAGCCTATACAACAGCTTAGCCAAGACGTACGCAGAAGTGTTGCCGATTGGATGCGGTGCTGGTGGCAGCATTGGCGTCTACGGGATGATGCTGCACCGTACTTTAGACACCTACATCAAAGCGGTGAATGAAGGGCAAAGTACGATTGCGATGATGATGAAGCACAGCCCATTAGAGCCATTATTTGCAGCGCTAAAATCCGGGTTTGACCGCGGCATTGTTCAGGCAAGTAAATTGCCGGTGTTTATGGGTAGCGATACGTTCGATTTTCTCATGCCGCTGTTTAAAGTATGGCAAGACAAAGGCTTAGTTGAGCTTCAAGAGCGAAGCTTAGTGCTTACTTTAGCGGGCAGTTTTTGGGCCGTTTCGTTAGCGCAAGCCTGTATTCAGGTACTGACATCAGAGATGAACGAAAGCGTGCCAAAAGTATCCAATAATTAATGAAGACAAATTGAAGAAAAGATGGAAAACAAAATGGAATCAATCAAGCAACAGGTAGAAGCTCTATTGGAACAAGAACCTCAACTTCTGCCTGCCGCAATGGCAGAGCGTTTAGGTGTGACAGAATTTGATGTTGTCGCAACACTGCCGCAAGAGATGGTTGCGATTGCTCCGGGCGAACAAGTGCAGACAATCCTTGAAAGCCTAGTTGGCTTTGGCCCAGTGACGACGATCGTACACTCCTTCGGATCCATTTTCGAAGTGAAAGCGCCTTTTCCGAAAGGGAAAGTTGCGCGTGGTTATTACAACCTAATGGGGCGAGAAGGTGAACTGCATGGTCACCTCAAATTGGATAACGTGAAAAATATCGCGCTGGTCAGTAAACCGTTTATGGGACGTGAAAGTCACTACTTTGGCTTTTTCTCTGAATGCGGCAGCAATATCTTCAAAGTGTACTTAGGGCGTGACGAAAAACGCGAACTTATTGCTGAGCAGGTAACGGCGTTTCGTGCCATGCAAGCTGAGCTAAATCAGTAACAAAGACAGCCAGTCGTCGCGGCTTTTACGTTCAAGAACGTGAGAAGTCGCGACCACGAACATACATAACCGAACTAGAATTCGGGACAAATAAATAGAAATAAAGTCAGGTATCAATATGGATCAACAAGTTAAACAAGAGCGTTTGCAAGGCCGTCTAGGGCCAGAGATTAAGGAATTTCGTCAGGAGCGCCGTACTTTACAGCTTGCAACGGTAGACAGCGAAGGCCGTCCGAACGTAAGTTACGCGCCTTATGTTCAGAATCAGGAAGGTTACTTCGTTTTGATCTCTCAGATTGCTCGCCATGCTCGAAATCTGCTAGAAAATCCAAACGTTTCACTGATGATGATCGAAGATGAAGATTCATCTAAACAGCTTTTCGCACGTAAGCGTCTGACGTTTGATGCGGTCGCAACGGTTGTTGAGCGTGATACTGAAATGTGGCAATTGGTCGTTGGTCAGATGAAAGCGCGTTTCGGTGACATCATCGACGGTCTAAGCCAGCTTGAAGACTTTGTACTGTTCAACCTTAAAGCTGAGAAAGGTTTGTTCGTAAAAGGGTTCGGTCAAGCGTATCAAGTCTCAGGCGATGACTTGGTTGATTTTGTGCATCTACAAGAAGGCCACAAGAAAATCGAAAACGCCTAATGCGGACGTCGTTTTTATGATTGCTAGGAGGGAGTTAGGTTATACTGGCTCCCTTTTTTACATTGGAACAACAGCATGAGACCTGTAAGCAAGGAACTGAGCGAGATCTGTTATCCCTTTATTTACGAAGACAGCCCTGTGTGCGATTTCGAGATCACCGCAGACGAGTTGTGCAGCCGGATTGGGTTGGTGCTGTCGATGGAATTGGACGACTTCAGTCGAGATATTCTCACGCGCCTTCAGCCTAATGTTTACCATCTCAATGGTTCGGTGCGTGGCAAGTTAGCGATTACAGAATCGGAAGTTGAAGAGCTGAAAGCAGACTATGAGGCCATAAAAGCGCGCATAGACGGTGGTTTTAAAGGTTTTGTGCTGCCCGGTGGCCATGCTACGTCTAGTCAACTCCATTTGTGCCGCTGCCAAGCAAAGAAAACCGTTCGAGCACTCGTCGCGATAGAGCATGCTGGGAAAAAGCAACCAGCGCCGATTCTGTTTCGTTACGCCAACTTAATGGCCAATGTCATTTACAGTTTGGCTTCCTACATAAATCATGTTTACCAAGTGGAAGAAACTGAGTTTGTGTCTCGCAGCTACGCTATGCCAAAGAAGTAAACGCTGTAAACAAGTCGCTTTAGTACACGTGCCTTAAGCGTCGCAGTGTCATCAATAGTCAGCAATAAATCGTTGAAATGACGACAAAGTGATAACGATTTCGAGTGAACACAAAGCCACATATTATGTTCAGTTAAACGTTAAGAAGCCATGGCATTGGCTTCTAGCTCTTTTGCCCCGCGGAGCATAGCTTCGATGAGCTCACCAGCATTAAACTTTTCTAACGCTTCGTGAGCGCCAACTTGATGCGCTCTATCGACACAAATCTCACTCGACAGTGAAGTATGCAGAATGCGGTACGAGTGATTAAGAGCTGAGTCATTTTGCACTTCAAACGCTAACTCGTAACCATCCAATCCCGGCATTTCAATATCACTGACCAAAATATCTATTGGGCGATTTGCTTCTGCCTCATTTTTCATCAACTGCAGCGCATCTGAGCCATTTTTACAAATTTGATAGGAGATATTGATGCTATCTAGCGCGTCACTTAATTGCTTACGCGCAATCGACGAGTCATCCACCAACAAGATATTCAGTGCTTTGAGACGTTCACGCTCTACATCCGTCAGCATCGGGATATTCCCGTTTTCATACTGCGGATAAATTTTAGAAAGCAGCAGCTCGACATCGAGCATTTGAACTGTTTGATCGCCATAACGAGTGATACCCGTTACGAAGATGTTTTTTCCAGCACTTGCTGGTGGCGTTTCAATGGCTTTCCAATCACATTCGATGATCTTCTCTATGCTACGAACCATAAACGCAACCACAGTGCGTAAACAGTCGGTCACGATGAGGTAGCAGTTTTTGTATTCTTCTTGCGTAATTGGGCGAAAGCCAACCGCAGCGGACATGTCGATAACAGGAACGGTGAGATCACGAATGGTCACCGTACCAATCACATGGTGATGGGAGTACGGGATTTTTGTGGTTGGCATGTAGGGTACAATTTCACGAACTTTAAGTGTCCCTATTGCGAAGTTTTGTTGCAGGGTGAGCTTAAACATCAACATACCCTGAGATTGATTCGCCTTACTAACGACTTTTGCCATGAAATAACCTTATAAATGCCACCGATTTGTGCCTAATCATATCTTATAAAGCGACAGCTTCAACCGTATAGGAAGTAAATGTGAGCTTTTTAAGCAATCTCTTTATAAATCGAGGTCAATATTACCCGCGTTGCACAGGTTTTCATCATCTAGCCAAGTGTTTTGGGGGCAAGCCATGGCCTAAAATGGGTAAGGTGGAGAAATGTTTGGCGCAAATCGGTGTATTCGGTAAACTTGCGCCACCAGAATAGTGAGAGATAAACATATGGCAAACACAGCAGCCGCATTGCACATTCTTGTTAAGCACAAAGAACAAGCTGAAGACATCATCAAGCAACTGAAAAAAGGCGCTAAATTCCAAACACTAGCGAAAAAATATTCAACTTGCCCGTCTGGCAAACGTGGTGGTGACCTCGGTGAGTTCCGTCGCGGTCAAATGGTGCCTCAATTCGACAAAGTTTGTTTTTCTGGTGAAGTGTTAACTCCGTACTTAGTCAAAACAAAATTTGGCTGGCATGTGGTCAAGGTTCTCTACAGAACATAGCCTCTACCCAGAGCTCATGAGCTGACTTTCGAGTTTCTCGAACGCCAGTACATACGAGCAGAAATCATGGTAAGCACGAATTGGCTTGCCATGATTCATTTATTCTTGCCCAAAATCACTCAGAGTCAGAAACTCTATTTAATTCCTTTCACACTATTAGTTCTAATGGCTTCAAGCTGACTGCAAAATAGACAACGTACCTCAATAGCAACCCTTACGTTCCCCAAAAACTTAGTCTTTAACAAATATAAGTTGGAGCGACGACCGTTCTCCCTTTGACTTACCTTGAGAAAACAACTCATACAAGATCAACGCACACTAATGTATTGTTAAATTAATGTTTAATAAGTGGGAGTTTTGTTGCTCTTTTACTAATGTCTAATATTCCTATCGGTAGCAACACATGCTTAATAAGTGCAAATCAATAAAGGTGCTCGATAGCAGCTAGGGTGTGGTCTCGTATTGGTCGAAGGTTTGTGTACCTCGCGAAACTCTAGTTGAGATGGTTCAGCTTTGAAACGTAAAAAAGGATAACTCAATGTCTGACTCAAGTAAGACTTTTTACAGGGATGTGCGCAAGAAACCGCATGAATTTGAAAGCCGAGAAGACTTTCTAAACCATGATTTAACCGTCATGAGCTTTCGTCGCTGGGGTATTCATTTGCCATCGCGTGATTACAGTATTGAAATCGAAGATTGGGTACCAGCGTTAGCCGCCACCATAGGAAAAGTGGTTATGGTGACCGCCATGGTTGCGGCCTTTGCCGCTCAGTTCGGTTTATCTCCGGAGTTCGTTGCAGAAAACGTGCGTTACGAACTGCTTATTGCAGGAGCTCTGTTCGTTATCCTGTTTTCCGCCATCCTAAACCCGAACGCAAACTTGGCCGGTACTCATGGCCCAATGATACCGCTGATTCCTATGATTGCTGCCGCTGGCGGGCATCCTCTGGCTCTCGGCTTGATGGTCTGTGCGTTTGGCTTAATTCTCGCTTTTACTAAAGGCGGTTCAAAACTCATGACCCTGACTGGCATTGGGGTTAGAGGTGGGTTGCTGATCTACCTTGGCGCAGTGGGATTGATCGGACAAATCAATAAGACAGAAGCGTGGGCTGCAAGTACCGACCAAGGTTACATCTCGTTTGTGGTCATTGGTCTAACGGTTATGGTTTATGCCTACTTAGCCAAGATCAACAAACGTTGGTTGGCTATCCCACTGTGTTCTGCGCTAGCGGGTATTGTCGCTTACGCGATGGGCGCTGAGTTTGCTTTTACCACTGAGCCTGGCCTGCCTAATTTCAGTCCATTCTACTGGTGGGGTGAAAATACCGGCTGGCAACTAGGTTGGCCAACTTTGGAGCACTTTATTGCTGTTACGCCATTTGCTCTATTAGCCGTCGCTATGTGGTCTCCTGACTACCTTGGGCATCGAGTTTTTCAAGAACTTAACTACCCAAAAGAAGCGAAAGGCGTACTAATGGATGTCGACGATACGATGGTCGGCGCGTCTATTCGTCAGGGGGTTGGTTCACTATTAGGTGGCGGTAACTTAGCCTCTTCTTGGGGCACGTACATGATTCCAGCCGCAATTGCCAAACGTCCTATTCCTGGTGGCGCGCTGTTAACTGGCTTAATGTGTATTGCTGCTGCGGTAATTGGTTACCCAATGGATCTCGCGATGTGGGAGCCTGTTTTACGCGTTGCGTTGATTGTCGGCGTGTTCTTACCACTTCTTGAAGCGGGTATGCAGATGATCCATAAGCATAAAGATTCACTCAGTGCGGGCATCTGTATTTTTGCTTGTGCATTCGTTAACCCAGTGTTCGGCTGGGCAATAACTATGCTGTTGGATAACCTCGGACTTATCGGTGATCATGAGCGCGCTAACGAACTATCGGGTAAAGATAAATACCTGATCCCTGGCGTGGCCTTTATCATTTGCGCTGGTTCCCTTGCTGTCGTTGGTCAACTTCCGGGTATTCCCGCTCTAATTAGCTAATAGACGCTCGTTCTAAAGGCATAGATGGTAACTATCTATGCCTTCTCTCGTTCCCACTCTACTCTTGTCCAAAGTCCATCGGATATTAGATAAGACTATTGGTTCACTTCTTTAGTGCTGAGTTCAACTCGATAAAGAGGGGGAAGCCAATTTTCACTTCAGCGCCATAGTCATTTGGAATTGGTGACTTGATGTTGATGTAATTTGTTTATGCCCCATTGTCATTTTCGCTCATAAAATCGCTTGCTCTTCTAGCTCCAAATTTTCCCCAATAAAATTCATCTGAAAGGAATGCAACTCACTTCGTAGTTGCTAATTAAAAATGATTAATTAGCAATTAACTGTCTGAGGGTATGCTGAAAATGATTTTGAGTCACTTCGGGACAAAAGAGTGACGCTTTGTGTCTACGTCACGGGCTGCTTGTTTGTGTTGCAGCTTCGGCTATTTAAGAAGTCGAGTTGAGTTTTGATCTCCTTCTCTAACTCACCGACATAGATTAATGATGTCTCGATATTGGCGTATTTTCCGCTTCTGCTCGCACTAAACCAATTGAATGACCCCACCGCCATATACCGATCATCAGCAAAAACGCTTTTACTATGGACACCATTTATCACATTGATAACGATACCAAGCTGTTCCAAGGTCGCGCAGCAATGTTGAAACGCTTTTACTTTATTAGTATCCGGGTGGTTTGCGACCGTGGTATTGAAATGTCTGTCGGTGTGTATGGTTATCTGGACACCTTTGTGCAGTGCTGTTTTTAGTAGTTCTAACTGACCAGTTGATTGCAGTTTGTCTAGCAGTAACCAAGGCGAGACGATGTCTATTTTTCGTTGTACTTCCCTCAGCAGTTTTGATAAGAACGCATCGTGCTCTTCGGCATTGGTTAGCAGTTTCGGATGGCCGCATATTTGTAATAAATCGGGGCGTTGACCAACACTAAACTCAAGCTCATTTCGCTCGTCAGTGAAGAGATACTTGGCGAGTAATCCTCGTGGAGAAGATGATGGCGCAGCTTCAATGATATCCAAATCACCAAACACCAAGAATGCATCTTTGGCTCGAGAGACAGCGACGTTGAGCATTGACGGATCCATATCGATAAACCCGCCATCGTTGTGTCTGGTGTACACCTGGGAAAAAATAATGATTTTGCGTTCAGCACCTTGAAGAGAGTGAACGGTGCCAACGGTTAGTTGGTCATCCCCCTTGCCTGCTTTGATATCGAACTCACCACACGCGGTCTTGATCTGGTTCACTTGAGCTGAAAATGGAGTAATGATACCCACACACTTGGCCAGTGGCTCGCCGTAGTAATTCTCTATTTCAACCTTATTGGCATGTAGCCATGCAGCGATAGTTTCTGCTTCTAACTTATTGCGTCGGCTGCCGCTAAATGATTCCGCGATACCGTCGACGTGCAAATGACTGAAAGGAGAGTAGAGGCTATCTTCGGTCGCTTGTCCTCGCTTGGGGATCAGGATACCTTGATAGCAAAGGTCATTGCAGTATGAGATTAATTCATCGTAGCAGCGTCTATGTTCTTGCAAAAACATTCCAGGCTCAGCTTCCGGCATATAATGAAAGCGGCTTGCTTGTTGCGCTACATGCATCACACTGCCAGTCACTACACTTCGGCCTTCCTCTTGAATGACTGTGTATTCATCATCAGAGCTGATAACTTTATGCTGCTTTAAATTACCCCGGTCAATTGATGAGCACACATTTCTAATCGGCGGGATTTGGTAAATATCACCAATCACCAACGCTTTTTTGGCTAGTGAGAACGAGGCTGCGGCAACTTCTGGAGCTACTTGGCCTGCTTCATCAACGATCAAAAGGTCGATTTCATTAAGCAGATAGTCAGTTTCAAATTCATTATTTCCAACGTGAGACTGGTAAGTCATATGAGAAGGCAGAGAATGGAACGTTGATACAATGCAAGGAGTAAGCATCATTCGGCGTTGCCAGCGAGGACGAACTGTTTTCAAACCTGTTTTCCGGGCCTGCTTGTTCAACTCTTGACCCAAATCTCGGCAACTGAGCAGCCAGCATGCTTCCCAGTAATGGACCGCTAAGCGGAACATTCGAAAACGGGTCGTGATATCTAAAACCGAATCGATGTCAGTCAGTTGTGGAATAGTTTGCTCTGGAGAGTCTTCAGTAAAGTTATTGATAGAATCAAGCCAATTCAGTTGTGATTGCTCAAACTCTTGATACTGCTCTAGCCAAGATTGATACCGATTTTTTTGATCATCAAAATCGTCTTTTTTACTAGAAAATACTTGCTTGAGTAGGCTCTCAAATCGGTCTGATGACAGATTTTCAATTTGCTCTTCATCGTGCTCAATAAGGTTATACATGAAACTCCTGCGCTGGAGTTCAAGTTTATTCTTAATTGGCGGTAACCACTTAAACAGAGTTAACCATGTAGATTCATTGCCGAGGTAGCTTCGCCACGCAGTTAACTGTTCTTTGGCGTTATCTTTCAATGCTTGCGCATTAGAAACGGCTTGTTGTTGATCTGCCAATGTTTGTTGGGGATTGTTCCCCAGCCGAGAATGGATGTCATTTAGTTGGCGGTTGTAGTGATGCCAATTGTTTTGGATGTGATCTAACTGGTTTTGATGTTGGCGCAATTCGGCAAGGAGATACGCTTTAACTTGCGTTACATCAGCAAAATTCTGTTGTGGAAACGCCTGTTTTGCTCTATCCAAATAATGCGCTTGGGCTTGATCGAGAAAATCCAACTGCTCGACTTTTTCATAGAAATGCTTAGTTTGGTAACTTTTGGCTGCTTCCAATTCTCCATACGCCGATGGCAGGTAGCCACCATAGCTAAAAATGTCGGGCAACCATCGGCCTGATAGTTCGTCGTCGCCTTCATCGAAGTCTTTACCAAAGGCATCAATGATGTTGGTTACTGCTTGATTATTAGTCGATGCCGCAATGATTAGCGGCGGCTGACTCTCTTTTAGCGCAGATTCAATCCACAGTGATGCGACTACAGATAGAACAAACGTTGTTTTACCTGTGCCAGGAGGACCATTTACCGCAAGAATATCGCCTTCTTGCATGGCTAAGGTATGGGTCAAGGCATCGCATTGCGCTTTAGTTAGCGGGAATTGACTATTTGAGTGGCCAAAACGCGAATGCACTGTCTGAGATACTTCAATACATTCATCGTGGTTGGTTACTGTTTTTGCCGCGTAACTATCAAGCAGAGGCAAGGTTGTGCTTGAATTGCTCAGGTTATCGTACAGTTTTAAAATATGCCTTGAAGCTCCCAAGCACTCGCTGATTTTGTTGACTAAGCCACGACTTTCAATGTGTTCGTAGAACTGCTTGATTCGGTTTCTATCGCAGTAATCGGCAAATAGTTTTTGGGTGAGTCCGTAGTAGTTGTGCCAATCTTTTTGATGGTTCTGATACTGTTCTTCTTGTTCGAATTTGGCTGGAATACTTTCAGTAGACTGCGCTGGAATTTCATTTGTTGTTAGGAATTCATCGAGCTTATCGACGTCAGCGATAGTAAAGGTGTCATTTCCTTGAGGAGCAAGCAAATCACGAGGTATGAATGGCGTGGTGTTGGGAAATAGTAGTCCTTCACGATTGACCCATAAAGAGCAGACAATTGGTGTCAGTACACCAGGCATATTGCCGCTGTAATCTTTCCCATGAACTTTCCGAAGATAATAGGTGACCGGTCGATGATGAATTTGTACGGCGGTTAGGGTATCTGCTTCATTGCGAAACAGATCTTCTAGCAATGTAGAATCAGGTTTAAGCTTACCTTCTTTGAACTCGTCGGTTGTCGTTCGCACATAATTTTTCAGGTCTTGTTTTTTTAATGCACCTTTCGCGCTATCGGCATCGGCAAGAGAATTACGCCAATAGTGAATCCAGCCCTGATTATTCATACCCGGTCCTTGAAATTTTTGCGATAAGCATGTGATTTTAGTCGAATATCCCCTTGCCAAGGGAGTGTTTTTTGTTAGAACTTTGAACAATTTCTTACTTGTCGATCTTTTAGTCATTCGGATGATGACTATTCGAGCCGTCGAAGAATTGGGGCAGGGGTATTAAAGTCTATTTCTCCTAATGTTATATGAATTTAATGATTAATTATGTGAATGTTTGGCTGCTGGTGACTTATGCATGTATAAACAACTAAAATGTTGTTTTTATGCTGATGGACAACTTTTAAGTTGTATTGGTGGCTTCTGGAAGTTATCGCAAACATCGCACTTGTTAGGCAGGTCAAATCCAGAGCATTGCTGCGTGATTAGTGCGTGAGGTACACGTTTGTCTGTTCTTCACAGCTAAATCAGAACACTTTTGCATTTATATTCATCTTAGATTTAGGTAATTGATGAAACCGCAATAAAAAACTAATGTGCTTGGAGTAATCGTTAGCTGCAGACCTAACTGATTTCTGTCCAAAAATGCGTTTAGAACGTTCTTCTCTTCCCAAATTGATGTGGTGACAGTGTTTTACCGACCAGAAACATTTTTCAGTTTTTTCAAAGAAAATAGTTAGCACCCACTCATTTTCTCACTGTTGCTATCGGTCTATTGCATGCCTTAGATATCCCCCCTTATTGGTAAATTTATCATTAGGCTTCTATTCTAAGCTAAAAGGTTTTGATGGGGGCTGAGTCGTACCCGCTGCCGTTTCATCTGGCAAATGGAGTTCCTCAGTCAAGGAAGGGACTTATCCAACACGGAGTATAGTGCCATGCATCATTCATTATCCTTGCCGATTTTATTGTTGTCGTCTGCGATTGTGCAGGCGGCAGTTCCAGAAAGCCTTGCTATACCGCAGGCTTACCTCGATAGTCATCCTCATTCCGTTCATACAACTCCACCTCCGGCTTATGCCGTGGATCGTATTCTCGTTAAATTCCGTCCCGGTGCAGCGGCGTCTGACGTAGGGGAGTTGATGCGTGAGAGCAGAGCCAAATCGCTCAAAGTCATTTCCGGCATTGATGTGCATGTCTTGCAAGTGCCTGTTGGAACAGTGGAAGCGCAGTTAACCCGTTTTAACCAGAACCCGAATGTGTTGTATGCAGAACCTGATATCAACCACATCGTTCAGTACGTTCCCAATGAAGGTCTCGGTGGAAGTATCTATGCTAGTGACTACTTTTCTGAGCAGTGGGCGCTCAATAATACTGGGCAAGTACATTCTACCGTGGTGAATGACCCACTATTTGGTCCGTATCTGGATGGGGCCTCTGGCTTGCCTGGTGCAGATATCAATGCTCCCGAAGCTTGGGATATGACGAAAGGTAGTTCTGCCGTCAAGATAGCAATTCTCGATTCCGGTATTGATTGTCGTATGGCAGGGGATAGCGTGAGTAGCATTGAGTTCGGGAACGGAAAATGTGTTGATCAGCAGAAATTTGTCACCGATTATCAAAGTGATACGTTAGAGGATGTGGTTGGACACGGCACCCATGTCGCAGGTATTGCGGCGGCTCAGACAGATAACGGTATTGGTATTGCTGGGGTCGGTTTTAACAGTTCTGTTGGCAACCTGAAGACGTGCTACGAATATCTGATTTATAGCTGCGACCCATTTTTTGGCTGCTTCCTTATCGCTGCGACGGGGGTATGCCCGCTATCTTCCTCCATTGATGCCATCACCTATGCTGCCGATAACGGCTACCACGTGATTAACATGAGTTATGGCTCGGATGAAATCGATGAAGAGGGCAATCCGGTTAGCTTAGTCGGTTATAGCCAAGCGGAAAATGACGCTGTTAACTACGCTTGGGGAAAAGGTGTGTTGCTGGTAAGCGCAGCTGGTAACGCAGGAGACCCAATGAAAAACTACCCTGCGGCTTACGACAACGTGATTGCCGTTGGTGCTACGGATGACGATGACAATCGTGCCAGTTTTTCTAGTTTCGGTAGCGATTGGGTGTCGCTAATGGCACCCGGTGACAGTATTCTCTCGACGATGCCAAATGAGCAGTGTGGCACCTTCGATTACGATAATGACGCCTGTCTGCATTGGCAGTCGGGTACATCCATGGCCAGCCCTCATGTTGCTGGCGCAGCTGCGTTACTTTGGGCATACAAATATGCAGATCAGTTATCCGATCCTGCAACTTGCCAAGATGCCTCTGGCGTACCTTGTAACCAGATGATTCGTATGATGTTGGAACAGGGAGCGGATCCAATAGGTGCTGATGGGCAAGATTTACAGAGCATCTCTCAATACGGACGACTTAATTTGGTGGGAGCTCTGACTGCGACACCTTCGGAACCGCCACCACCACCTCCTCTAGTCGTTAAGGCACCAGAAGCTCTTTCCATCTCGATCAACAATAGTATTGTTTCTCTCACTTGGAACTATTCGGGGGATCAAGGTGCCATTGCAGGCTTTAGAGTCGAACGCGAGAGTTGGAATGCAAAACGTAATCGATGGCAAAGCCTAAGCAGTTGGGATGTTCTCGACCCAACGGTCATGACGTTTGAAGATTCCAGCGCCAATGGCGAAGTGCATTATCGTGTTGGCACCATTCAGCAAAGCGATGGTTCTTTGTTCTGGAGTGGATGGAGCGATAACATCACGGTTGCTGGTTCTGGTGGTGGTAAGGGCGGCGGAAAAGGTGGAGGAAAGCCGAACAAATGATCGCCATGAAAAAGGCCCGAGAAGAGGGCCTTTTTGTGTTTTTAACTTTCTATGTTTTCCATATCGAACAGAGATAAATACGGCTCTGTGGCTAAAGATTTGCCACGAATTGTTTATTAAACTCAGCGTTTACTTTATCGCTTAGTTGTTCGTATTTTTCGCTCAACGCAATTTGCTGCGCTTGTAGTTGAGTTGGGTTCTTAGCAAGATCAGAGTCATGAAGTTGGCTCATCTCTTCCATAAAGCCGCTAGTTAGCTGGCTGAAGATCGCGTCTTTACCGATAATAAAGCTCGCAAAATTCTCTTTCACGAATGCTTGTTCATTCGGGTTTAAGTTTTCTAAACCCAGACGTGCTTGGTTAGCAGAGGTTACATCATCAAACGTTGCGTTAGCTGGGTTCGTGCCTGGCTTCAGATAGGCGGCATCATTTTTAAAGTCATTGGCATTTTGAGTAAATGCGTTTTCAATCAACTTTTGAGAAAAGCTTCTGACTTCGAATGTTGACTGCACTGGCTTATGGTCGCTGACATTCTCAAAACCCTCTGTGATAACGCTGGTTTGGTGGTTCTGTAAGTTGCCCGTTTTGTTGGTTAAACCTGTGTTATCCAGCTCACCGAAGTCAGGGCGATCTCGGCCTTCTTTCTGCTTAATATTGCCAGTGTGCTTATCTAGCTGCATGTAAGTATGGCTATCGAGTGGTTTGAACTTAAAGCCATGTTTCGCTAAGTGCGTATCATCGTGGGCAATTGGGTCGTACAGCACATCAGAGCCTTCAGCAACGCGCTTCTCACGTTCATTGAGATCGCCAGTGATCAGAACTTCCTCATTTGGATTAATGCCTTCCATCAACTTGTTGCCTTCGAACTCACGTTTGACTTCTTTGTTGGAATCCAGGTGTGCAGAAATGACGTTTAAAGGTTGTCCATTGATCTCCAAAGCCGTTTTCACGCCGCCTTTATTACCCGTGATGCCCATGAAGAATTCCATGTTTCGTCCACCGATGCCGTGACGATATTCAGACTCATTTTTCACGTTGATATCGACGCCATCTTTCGCAAAAACAGACATCGAAGTGTAGCTGATACCTTCACCAAGCCCTTTAGTCATGACTTTCATTTTGTTTTGGCTAAGCAGGTTCATGCCATCGAGTTCTAGGTCGTTAGCAAGCAATTTCGATTCTTGTTCGGCAAATAAGACCACATCATAGTCACCCTTTTGGATAAGGTTTTGGAAGTAGTTCTTCGTCTCTGCAGGCATCTTTTGGTTGGCTTGGTTGTACGTTAACGTCAGGACCTTAACGTTGCCGTTGTTCTCTTTTTTGTGCAGTTGTTGGTTCATCAAGTTCAGCTTTAAGTCGCTGTTTTTCGATGAATCTGTTTTGCTAAAAAAGCGATTAAAAAAGCTGCGATTTTCTTTTTGTTTGAGGCTAATTTCACCATCATTGCTTTTGGTAACGCTGTATTCTTTACCAAATACAGAGCCAAATTTAACGGTATCGCCTTCTTTCGCATTGGTTTTGATATTTTGAATATCTGCGAGGTCTAAATTACCTCGATGTTGACTATTAATTTGAATTGTCGACATAAAATAAACTCATTTCTAAACATGGTCGTTTTTAGCGGGATTAAATGAAAATCCCAGCAGGTAATTGTTCTGGAATTGCTGCTTCGTTATCGGTTTGTTCAATGAATAGGTGCCACTGCTCAATTTTTTCTAGCAGTTGTTGGAATGTGTTTTGAACATAACTTTGAGGCTTATTAGCTAACGAAATAACCTTATAAACGGTCAGTCTGCGGCTGTCCGGCATTAAACCAACACCGAAACCACCTCGAAATGGTTCTAGCGCGTGTTCACCGATTGCAATTGCGATGGCTTCTGGCAGAGGTGTTGGCAACTCAACTGGGCTGGTCAACGACATGTGCAAATTGATGGTGGTTTCGTTCTTAAATATGGTTAAGAAAAGCGCTTCATCATGGTCATTTGTATTCGATGACAGTTCGCATTGAAATAATCCGTTTGCATCGAAGTTCGCGTCGTTACCTAAAAAACTGATGCTTTCTTGGTAGATATCCATTGTTTTCCCCTCAATCTAAAAATTTATTATGGTTATTACTCATTTTGGGAAAGAGTATAAGAGTGAGGGTGTGGAAGGATATTGAGTATGGGCGTAAGTTTTTATTTTTATCGTATCAACACGGACCACAACTAGAGGGCGGCGACCTGTTTAGTTCGTCTGAGAGTGGTTTGTCTGAATAAAGTATTCATCTTTTATTCATGGCTCATGTGAAGAATAACCATGTCTTTTACATGGAGAAAGAAGATGGACGCGAAAACGAACAATGCAATCTCAAAATCAATGATGTTTTTCCATTGGGTTATCGGGCTTGGAATGATTGCGGTACTCATTTCTGGTCTAGTTATGGATGATGAATCAAACAACTTACTTTTTAATGCTCACATGTCATTCGGACTTTTAGTCTTAGCCTTGAGCGTGCCTAGGTTAGTTGGGAGACTCATTGCGGGTATGCCAAAACCTATGACTGAAAGAAGTAAATTTGAGTCTATCGCGGCGGCTGTGGTTATGTACTCTCTTTTGGCCTTAACTGTGGTGTTGCCTTTGTCTGGTATCGCGGTTTCTGTAGGAGAAGGGTACGGTCTGAGCCTGTTTGGTTTTGAATTAGTGAATTCTGGCAGAGAAATACACATGCTGAAAGAGCTGGGTGAGGGTATCCACGAGTTTAGTGGTGAAGCGTTGTTGCCATTCCTATTGGTTTTGCACCTTGGTGCCAGCTTTATGCATCACTTTATTAAGCAGGACGGAACGTTGCTGAGAATGTTGGGCAAAGCTTGATAAGACAAAACAAGAATGTGCTTCGAAGGTTTCTGAGCAACAAAATGGCAGGTAAGTGATACCTGCCATTTTAATATAAGCGAAAGGATGCCTAATTGTTAGATTAGGCTTCGCTTTGGATGACATCAAAATCGGTCGGCGTTCATCACTTTGGTCCACGCGGCGACAAAGTCTTCAACGAATTTTCCTGCGTTGTCATCTTGTGCATACAGTTCGGCATAGGCTCTGAGTATTGAGTTTGAACCGAAGACAAGATCGACGCGGGTCGCTGTCCATTTTACATCTTTAGAGCGACGGCTGCGGATTTCGTAAAGGTTTTCGCCAACGGGTTCCCACGTGTAGTTCATGTCGGTTAGGTTAATGAAAAAATCGTTGGTAAGTTGGCCGACTCGGTCTGTGAACACACCGTGTTTGCTACCGCCATGATTTGTGCCAAGAACGCGCATCCCTCCGACGAGCACCGTCATTTCAGCGGCAGTTAACCCCATCAACTGGGTGCGATCCAACAGCATTTCTTCTGGTGTTACAACGTAGTTTTGTTTGAGCCAGTTTCGATACCCATCGTGCAACGGTTCTAACACCTCGAAAGACTCAACATCCGTCATATCCTGTGTTGCGTCGCCACGTCCTGGAAGGAAAGGCACAGTGACGTTAACACCCGCAGCGCTGGCGGCTTGCTCAATACCGACGTTACCTGCTAATACGACCACATCAGCGACGCTCGCTCCCGTATCTTTCGCGATGTTTTCTAACACCGGTAATACTCGGGCTAGCCGCTCTGGCTCGTTACCTTGCCAGTCTTTTTGTGGTGCTAAGCGAACACGAGCGCCGTTTGCGCCACCACGTTTGTCAGACTGACGGAACGTGCGTGCACTGTCCCAAGCGGTTGTGACCATGTCACTGACCGATAACCCACTGGCTGCGATTTTGGCTTTTACCGCGTCTACATCGTAGTTTGCATTGCCGTGAGGAACCGGATCTTGCCAGATGAGGTCTTCTTGCGGGACATCAGGGCCGATGTAGCGAGCCTTAGGCCCCATGTCTCTGTGCGTTAATTTAAACCAAGCCCGAGCAAAGGTGTCGGCGAAATAGGCCGGGTCGCTATGGAAGCGTTCTGAGATTTTGCGATACTCCGGATCCATCTTCATCGCCATATCGGCGTCGGTCATGATTGGGTTATGCCGAACGTTAGGGTTTTCAGGATCGACCGGTTTGTCTTCCTCTTGAATGTCGATAGGTTCCCATTGCCATGCGCCGGCTGGGCTTTTTTTCAGTTCCCAATCGTAATTTAACAGCAGATGAAAATAGCCGTTATCCCATTGCGTTGGCTGGCTTGTCCATGCGCCTTCAATCCCACTGGTGACCGCGTTGTTGCCTACGCCGCGGGTTGTCTTGTTTAACCAACCTAATCCTTGGTCGTGAATGTCGGCACCTTCTGGCTCTGGGCCTAAATTGGCTGCATCACCGTTACCATGCGCTTTACCTACGGTGTGGCCACCAGCGGTTAGGGCAACGGTTTCTTCATCATTCATTGCCATTCGAGCGAACGTAACTCGTACGTCGTGCGCGGTTTTGAGTGGATCCGGCTGTCCATCGACGCCTTCTGGGTTGACATAAATTAAGCCCATCATCACAGCGGCGAGTGGATTCTCTAAATCCCGTTCACCTGAATAGCGGCTGTTAGGGTTGTTGGTAGGTGCCAGCCATTCTTTTTCTGAGCCCCAATAAATGTCCTTTTCTGGGTGCCAGATGTCTTCGCGCCCGAATCCGAAGCCGAACGTTTTCAACCCCATGGATTCATAAGCCATCGTACCGGCATACGCAATGAGATCGGCCCAGCTCAGTTGGTTGCCATATTTTTTCTTAATCGGCCAAAGGATACGTCTTGCTTTGTCGAGATTAGCGTTATCTGGCCATGAATTTAGCGGGGCAAAACGTAAATTTCCGGTGCCCGCACCACCGCGACCATCTGCGATTCGATAAGTCCCTGCCGCATGCCATGACATACGAATCATCAAGCCGCCATAATGTCCCCAGTCAGCAGGCCACCATTCTTGGCTATCGGTCATTAGTGCGATTAGGTCTTGTTTGAGTGCAGAGAAATCGAGTTTTTTGACTTCTTCTTGGTAATCAAAATCACTCGGCATTGGATTTGTTTTAGCGTCGTGTTGATGCAAAATATCGAGGTTGAGCGACTTTGGCCACCAGTTCTTTTCTGTTCTGTCATTGGTGGTCATGGAGCCATGCATTACGGGGCATTTGCCTGCGGAATGCGCATTTTGTTGTGTCATGTTAATTCTCCCATTCTTGCGTTTTGCGAGTGCTAGTCGTTACAGCTGGTGAACAAACACGGGCATCCGTTATTAATTACTGATGTTTTAATACAGAGCATTATCCTTAGGTCGTTTCGCTCGGCGTTATTTCTGCAGCGATCGTAACATCCATGCTGTTTTTTCATGGATGCGCATTCTGTCCGACACCAACGCCACGCTAGATTCGTCATCCGCTTGTTGGGCTAGCTTTAACACTTTACGCGCGGTCTTTACGACTTGTTCGTGATTGTGTGTGAGTATGTCGACCATTTCCGTCGCGCTTGGAACGCCTTCAACCTCTTCAATTACACTGAGTTTGGCGAACTCTTTAAACGTGCCGGGAGCGGGAACGTCCAGTGTGCGTATGCGCTCGGCAATCTCGTCTACAGCCGTCGCAAGTTCGGTGTAGTGTTCTTCGAACATGAGATGCAGTTCTCTAAAGTTTGGGCCTTCCACATTCCAGTGGAAGTTGTGCGTTTGCAGATAGAGCGTGTAAGAATCTGCCAAGAGCTGCTTCAAGCCCTCTGCGGTGCTTAATCGGTGCTCTCTATCAATGCCGATATCGATGTGCGTCATGCTAGCTTCCTCTCATTCCATCTGGTTTCACGACTTTTTATAAGCCGTCAGCAAACAACTAAAAAAAGTATTGGATAGATGTTCTGATTTGTAAAAATGATAAAAATGAATGTAACGTTCGGAAATTTTGATTACTGAATGGAAGGCGTTGTCTATAGCAAATATCAACGCCTACAAAGCACACAAAGCACACCGAGGTAACGGCATGCTGCTGGGTTTAAACGATTTTGATTTCGAGATTATTTGAGAGATTGCTTCGCGATACGGGAAAGCGCTTCGAGACTGGAAACGTCCACATAGTTTGGGCGAAACGCGAGGGCTATTCTGCGGTGAGGGCCGGGCTCATTTAAATGCACTGCCGATAATACTGGGTAGTGCGTGACGAGCTGTTCCAGTGCCATTTCCGGGATCAAGGTTGTGCCCATTCCACTCATTACCATTTGAATTAACGTGTTTAGGCTGGTGGCACGGTATTCCTGATTGGAGGTTTGTTCAGAGAGGCGGCAGGCATCCAAAATATGATCTTTGAGGCAGTGGCCTTCTTTAAGCAGCATGAGGTTGGTTTCTTGTAGTTCTTCGGACGTAATGCTGCTTTTGTCTGTGTGCATTTGCCCATCGAGCGCGACCCAGTAAAAGTCTTCTTGCCAAAACTCTAACGTTAACAAGCCGTCACAAGGGTAGGGGATGGCCAGCACGGCCGCGTCAATCTCACCGCTGTGAACCATGTCGACAAGGACATGCGACTGTTCTTCGACGATGTCTATTTTCGCGTTCGGGTACTGCTCTTTTAAGGTGAGTAACAACTTTGGCAGAAGATAAGGTGCAATGGTCGGGATCATGCCAATGGACAACGGAAAGCAAAAAGGTTCGCCGCAACTGTGGTCGAGGTGTGCCATGTCTTCCAGTTGAAGCATGATGTTGCTGGCTTTGTCTAAAACTTCACGACCAAGTGGCGTGACGAGCACTTTTTTATTGTCCCGTTCAAAAATCTTAATGCCTAGCTGACGCTCCAGTTCACTGACGCCTGTACTCAACGTTGATTGGCGGACATGACACAAATCTGCTGCTTTACGAAAATGCAGCGTTTTTGAGACAGCCAAGGCATAAGATAATTGTTTTATCGATAGCATAGCGTTTATCCATCCGTTGAGTCTTCTCGCCGTTCAAACTTCTCGTTCTAATGATCAAGCTTAGAAGATGGCTTTTTGTTATTCGAATTTCCCTAACGTTGTACCTGCCTTTATTTACCATCCTTTCGCTCGGCATTGCCGTTCGATTCTGAGCGCGACTTGCTGTACTTGGTGATCAAGATAATCGGTCGAGCTCACCATTTGTCGCATGTCTTCAACAAAATGAGCGGGGCGAATCATCCGCAAAGTGTTTTCGTTTTTGCAAATAAAGTCGACACGCGGAATGCCAAACTCGTCCTCATATTCAACGATGTAAGTGGCGGCGGTGAAGCTCGAACATCCAATTGAGATATTGCTCTTCAATCCAACTTGAATAGTGCTGCTGGAAATAGTTTTTAAGTGATTGATAGTTAGCACTATTGAAATGGTGATATGTACTTTGTGCTGCCGATTGCGGCTCACTTGTCGTTGGTATGTACAGTTCTATGGGTAATTGATAGGGGTAGCGATCGTGGCTCCAATCTTCGATCACCGATTTAACGTGATTCAAAATGTAGTGCAGGGCGCTGAACAATCTCGCATAAACGAGGCGAGACCCGTAGAACAGGCGTAAATGTTCACCATTGTATTGATTGATGTAATTGAGCGGAATTTTATAATTCACGCTCAAGTCGTCTTCATTAGTTGCAGTGACCGGATCATTACTTTGCAACAACCAGTGTTGGTGCTTGCGCCAAAAGGCAATGTCGGCCGATAGCATGTCCGGCCAAGCGGTGATCGGGAGGTGTGAACGATGGGGGTCACTAAAAGATATGAGGTCGTTACCCTCACCGTGCAGTTTTTGTAAATCGCTATTGAGCTGATAAATCGTATTAGGGTCAGCTTGCTGCCATAGGCGCTGCTTTTCTTCTTCACTATTACTTTCTAAGTACCCAGGCAGATAATGTTCATAAAGTCGTTCTTCTAACATAACTACTCTCTGAAAAGGCATCTGTTGATAGAAAGTATATACGCAGAAATGGGAAGCACAGTTCTTTACGATGTCTCATGAAGCCGATAAAAGCTCTGGATGAGATCGTGACGAATGCGCCTCCTAAGTACTTGATGAGCAACGTTGTGCTTATCTCGATTATGATAAATGAGCTTGTAGTCAATAAATTGGTTGTTTATCGGGCAGGGCAATATTTTCAGCTTGAGGTCGTTTTGCCACTCTCGAGCAAAAGAAAGGGGTAAAGTGCCAAGGCAATCTTGTTTAGAGACACTTAATACCATCCCAGATAAAGATGTCGTGGTCATGTTTATATGTAAACTTTGCTCCGGATCGTTCGCTGTCCAACCCAGATTTATTTCTCGATTGCCTGTATTAACTAGTACACAATGTTGTTCTGCATAAAACATTGATGCGCTCAGTTTATCACTGGTAATGCGTGGGTGCCCCTGACGGCAAATCACCACAACAGGTTCTTTATAAACGGATTCACTCGTAAAAGAAGCTTCTTTTACAGGGTGGGTATCAACAACTAAATCCACTTTATGTAAACGAAGATCATCGAGTAAAGAAGGGTGGTAAGCAGGCGCGCAACGAAGTGAAAAATCTGGAGAGGAGGTCAGTCTCGGAAAAGAGGATTCGGTGCAGCAAACCTGAAATGTAGCTTGTTCGACGATGGCATCGTTTATCATGGCTAGCGCTCGCCTGAATAATGGGACCCAATGGTATGCGGTTGAGGTTAACTCTATATTTCGCCCTTTTCTTACAAAAAGAGTTTTGTTAGTGAGTTGTTCTAGCCGTTTCATTGCAGCACTTATCGCAGGTTGTGTTAATCCCAAGTGTTCTGCCGCTTTGGTATAAGACTTGTGTTCAACGACAACAAGAAAGGTATTGATTAAGTTCAAATCCATTATTTTTTAACCTTTGCAGTAGAAAGGATTTAGGAATGGGCTTTTGTGTTGTTGCCACTAATTAAAATTCAATGCCAACTCTCGATGAGTTGGCATTGTTCATCCTTTATTTAATGATTGGTTGAGTTGGTGCGATCTCTAGATCCACTTTCTCAATATCACCACTAAATTTAAACGGAGCTTTTTCTGTGTAAGCAGGCATCACAGGTGCGCCTAAATCGATACCGATATCTAAGGTTTCTGTTGCAGAGAAGCGAACAGGAACCACTTTCTCGATTTTACCAGAACCAACTTTCTTATCATTGATGTACAAGTCGACCGTACCACCGTTTACATCCTTCAAGAATCTAAATGGCTCTTGTTTGTATACAGCAGAGAGTTTTACTTCACCTGTAGGAATGGCTTTGTTGGACTTAACGGTATAGTAATCTTTACCGAAGAAGTTGTAGCCATACACCAACTTACCGTTATCTGCATAGAATGACAGACCAGCAGAACTGCCGCCCATGGCAAGTAAAATACCGTTAGCTTGCTGTCCTTTTGGAATATCAACGTATGCATCGATACGGTGATCTCGCTGATAAACATCCGGCGCAGAACCTTCAGGAATACGAGTCACATTTGCGGTGTAGCTGAACTTGGTCTTGCCCTTAGTAAGCGAAGGACGCTCAGGGTTAGCTGCACGTTCTGCAAATCTGTCATCAAGAGGGTAGACTTCATTGATCTCAGCTTGTTTGTCGAATTCCTTGATCATTTCTTGCAGCTTATCTGGCATTTTATCGGCTAGATCTACGGCTTCTGAGAAGTCTTTCTCAACGTTGTAAAGCTCCCATTTAGAATCTTTAAAGCCTTTTGAACCGCTAAGCTGCCAAGGAACCCCGTGGAATGAGGCGGCTACCCATCCATCTTTGTAAATTGCGCGGTGACCACCGGTTTCAAAGTATTGAACAGTACGGTGTGATTTCACTTCTGGATTATTGAAGGTATACATCATACTCGTGCCAGCCATTGGTTTTTGCTTCACGCCGTTAACCGTTGCTGGCGCTGGCAGTTTTGCTGCTTCAAGAATGGTTGGTGTGATATCTACAACGTGGTGGAACTGACTCTGAATCGTTCCCGTATTCTTGATTTTCGCAGGCCATGAAACCACCAAGCCGTTGCGAGTGCCACCAAAGTGAGAAGGGACGCGTTTCATCCATTTGAATGGTGTTGAACCAGCCCATGCCCAGCCCACTGGGTAATGGTTTTCATGCTTTTCGTTACCGAGTTCATCCATGTATTTCAACTGAGATTCGACGGTATCAGGTACACCATTTTGAGTCATTATGTTATTGGTTGTTCCCGTTGGTGAACCTTCGGCACTTGCACCATTATCACCCACGATGTACATGATCATTGTGTTGTCAGCGTCTGGCATACTTTCTATTTTATCCAGAAGTCGCCCCACTTCGTAATCGGTGTAGGCTAGGAACCCTGCAAAGACTTCCATGTGTCGCGCATACAGTTTTTTCTGGTCTGGGCTTAAACTATCCCATGCTTCGATTTCTTTTGGTCGTGCGGTAAGTTGGGTGTTTTGTGGAATGATGCCCATTTTTTTCTGACGCGCGAAGACTTCTTCACGGTATTTATCCCAACCCATGTCGAATTTGCCCTTGAACTTGTCAATCCACTCTTTTGGTGCGTGAAGTGGAGCATGGACAGCACCTGGTGCAAAGTAAGTGAAGTAGGGCTTATCAGGATCAATTGATTTTTGTTGGTCTATCCACTTAATTGCATTATCGACCAAATCTTCGTTGAGCTGATAACCATCTTTTGGTTTTTTGTTTGGTTCAACTGGCGTTGTATCGTTGAAAAGTTGAGGTTCCCATTGACTGGTTTCCCCCCCTTGGAACCCATAAAAATGTTGGAAACCAAGACCTGTTGGCCATTGTTGAAATGGTCCTGCTGGAGAAGTTTCCCAGTCTGGCGTGTTATGCCATTTACCAAATGCGCTGGTGCTATAGCCATTGTCTTTCAGTACTTCTGCAATGCTAGCTACTGATTTTGGCCAGACAGAATTGTAACCCGGGAAGCCCGTAGAGAGTTCTGAAATGGTGCCAAAGCCAACCTGGTGGTGGTTACGCCCAGTGAGCAAGGCGGCACGAGTTGGGGAGCTGATGCCAGTGGTGTGGAAGTTATTGTAGGTCACACCACGCGCGGCCAGCTTATCGATATTCGGTGTTGGAATAAGGCCACCAAATCGACCTGCCTGACCAAAGCCCAAGTCATCTAACATGATCACCACAACGTTAGGTGCACCTGCTGGTGCCTTAATAGGTTGGGGGTAATCCGATTTGGATTGATCAAAGGACTTACCAACTCGACCATTGAATTCGGCCGTTTGTTGGATCGGTAGCACAGTACGGTCAATCGTATGCGCGGGCGCAGCGTAACCTGAAGCCGATATAATCAAGCTGGTGAGGGCAACCACGGGCTTTATTTTGGTTTTCATAAAGGTTCCTTAGAGTTGTAGACGTTGTTGGAGTGGAGCGTGGTGGTTAACCACTTTGCTGTAGAATTTTTTTAAGCCAGGACACAAATAATTAAGCCCTGGTTCACCTTTTGTGGTTTTGGTAAAACGGTTTTTAGGACACTCGCCAAAACAGAGAGCCAGAAAGAAACACTGGCGACAGTCGGAAGGTAAGTCGTTGGTTTTGGAGGTGCCAAATGCTTGTTGTGTGCCTGAAAACACCAAATCGCCCAGGTGAGTGTTGGCAATGTTGCCAAGCTTGTATTCGGGGTAGACGAAATGGTCGCAAGAATAGATGTCGCCGTTGTGCTCAACAGCAATGGCCTTGCCACAAAACTCAGCGGAAACACATTTTTGGGCACCATAGCCAAACATCTGTGAAATCACGTTCTCGAACTGGTCGATGAATACTTTCCCAAAGTCATGCTGAAACCATTCATCCCAGATGGTTGTTAAGAATGTCCCCCATTGTCCTGCGTCCACAGACCATTCGGTTACGTAAGCATCTAGTTGTTTGGGGGCCAGTGTTGGGGTGCCGATTTGAATGAGCGTCTCTCTATCCCACTTTATTGGTGCGGTGTGCGTAAATGCTTTTGGTTCTACACAGGGAATAAACTGAATGACTCGGGGTTGAACGTGATCACGGAGAAACCGATAAACTTCTAATGGGAAAGCACCGTTGTCTTGGTTGACCACGCATAACGCATTGAACTCAATCTGAAATTGTTTTAATAAATGAACTGCCGTCATCACCTTGTCAAAAGAAGACTTTCCTGAACGGCTTAAGCGGTGTTGATCGTGAAGATGCTTTGGGCCATCAATAGAAATTCCGACTAAGAATTGGTGTTTTTTTAGAAATTTACACCACGTCTTATTAAGCAAGATGCCATTTGTTTGCAGATCATTGAGAATCGTTTGTTTCGGCTTTTTGTAACGCTTTTGCAGTGCGATTACTTTTTCAAAAAAATCCAATCCCATGAGTGTGGGTTCGCCACCTTGCCAAGTGAATATGACCTCATCGCCAGTTTGCGCTTCAATGTATTGTTGGATATATCGTTCTAGCGTTTCATCACTCATTTTGGCTTGATGGGTTTGCTCCAATAAGGATGCTTTATGTAGGTAAAAGCAGTAAGAGCAATCTAAATTGCAACGTGATGCAGCAGGCTTCGATACAGCATGGAAGCGATAAACATCATGAGCAAGCTTAGGAAGTTGTAGTTGTGGTGAATGAACACCTGTAACGTTCTCATTTTCTAACGCCATATCGGTTCTCATCTAGGTAAAGAAGACCGAAGTAGTGTAGAGTGTGAAAATTAATCATTCACGGAATACCAGGTGTGACAAAATGGAAAACAGAGTGAACTTAAATTTGATTAATTTGCTGATCTTGTTGAAGAAGCACAAAAGCATGCGAATTGTTGCGAAGATCTTAGGAAAATCAGAAAGTGCAATCAGTAAAGATGTCGCTAAATTAAGTAATGAGTTTTCCGAAGTACTCTTTGTTAAAACGAAAAATGGTTTTGAACCTTCGTATTATCTAGAGCAAATTTATCCTGAGTTAGAGGCGT
>NZ_JAPEID010000138.1:0-1254 GCF_028823755.1 Vibrio sp. VP6 | reverse complement strand
TTGAGCGCCGTTAATAAAAGTAACTTTGAGAGAACTACTTGGTTTTCCGAGACGTCGGAAACCGCTACATCGGAAAATCAATTGGAGAAATCACCATGGCAGTGAATGTAAACACTAACGTATCAGCGATGACCGCTCAGCGTTACCTAAACAACGCAAACTCAGCACAACAAACCTCAATGGAGCGTTTGTCTTCGGGTTTCAAAATCAACAGCGCAAAAGATGACGCTGCGGGTCTACAAATCTCGAACCGTTTGAACGTACAAAGCCGTGGCCTGGATGTGGCTGTTCGCAACGCGAACGACGGTATCTCTATTGCACAAACGGCTGAAGGTGCAATGAACGAGACCACCAACATCCTACAACGTATGCGTGACCTGTCTCTACAATCAGCAAACGGCTCAAACTCGAAAGCAGAGCGCGTTGCGATTCAAGAAGAAGTGACAGCACTAAACGACGAACTAAACCGTATCGCAGAAACCACATCTTTTGGTGGTAACAAGCTACTAAACGGCACACATGGCGCGAAATCGTTCCAAATCGGTGCTGATAACGGTGAAGCAGTAATGCTTGAGCTTAAAGACATGCGCTCAGACAACAAAATGATGGGCGGTGTGAGCTACCAAGCTGAAAGCGGTAAAGGCAAAGACTGGAACGTTGCACAAGGCAAAAACGACCTAAAAATCAGCCTAACTGACAGCTTTGGTCAAGAGCAAGAAATTAACATCAACGCGAAAGCGGGCGATGACATCGAAGAGCTAGCAACGTACATCAACGGTCAAACAGACCTAGTGAAAGCGTCAGTAGACCAAGATGGCAAACTGCAAATCTTTGCTGGTAACAACAAAGTAGAAGGCGAAGTGTCATTCTCTGGCGGTCTGTCTGGTGAACTAGGTCTAGGCGACGACAAGAAAAACGTTACGGTTGATACTATCGACGTAACTTCAGTTGGCGGCGCACAAGAATCAGTAGCAATCATCGATGCTGCACTGAAATACGTAGACAGCCACCGTGCAGAGCTGGGTGCATTCCAGAACCGTTTCAACCATGCAATCAGCAACTTGGACAACATTAACGAGAACGTGAACGCGTCGAAGAGCCGTATCAAAGATACCGACTTCGCGAAAGAAACGACGGCAATGACCAAGTCACAAATTCTATCGCAAGCGTCAAGCTCAATCCTTGCGCAAGCGAAACAAGCGCCAAACTCAGCGCTAAGTCTTCTAGGTTAATTTTAAACCTAAGACGAGAACC
>NZ_JAPEID010000137.1:0-1301 GCF_028823755.1 Vibrio sp. VP6 | reverse complement strand
TTAATGGACTTGTGCTATTTATAGCAATCTTGTGTTCGTAGCTTAATCCGTCCAATTTTCCGGAAGCTGTTTGATAGGCAGCGAAGCTACCACCAAGTTTTATGTTAATGATCTCATCATCAACATATTGATATTTATTTTTGTAGTTATCTATGACATACAATCTATTAAATCCGGAAAATAGGTCACTCTTATCAGTTAAAATTGCAGTGGTATGGTGGGATGTTAATATTTTTTTTATAGAAATTCTATTTGTTATTAAATAATCGATCACTTCATTGGGAGTATCTGTCAACTTAATCAATTCTCCCATGCTGTTCTGTACTACTATGGTATTATCATCTATTTGGCTCGTTGTGGATAATATAGCGCCGCTAGATGGTTTTACTGAGTATTGTTCATATTCTTGTTTGCTACCATTCCATACGAAAACAATAACCGAATTATCTTCTTTTTGTGCGACGAAATTGTAGCTACCTATCATTATTACAGAAGAGTATTCGCCAGAAATAGCGTTGATCGCTTCTTCTATTTTTCGATAAAATTCGCTGGTATGTCGAGTGTTTGGTGAAGAAAAACCTTCTAATGTCCCATCGCCACGTACTACAACTGTTGTTGTTGTTGCTGGCAGCCCCGATCGCTTACTGTTATATACTGGCGCCGTGGTAAAGGATTTGAAATCAGGAAATACTTTCCAGTAACGATCAGTATATTCGGAGTTCGTCCCTATTAAGGAAAAAATTAATAAGCTATTGTCTGATAAATGTAGAGCTAATGCCCAATTGTTTGCAGGATAAATATCGCTGACGGTCAGTCCTTTAGATGTTATGTATGGCTCTATCGTTTCTTTATAAAAAGATACGGCCCCTGGCGCGGTAGAATACACCCCAAGTACATTACCATCGAACAACTTTCCCAAACCATATTGAGTAAATATGACCTTACCTCCTAAAGTATGCCCCACGTTTAACGTCAGCTCACCCGATGCTACCCCGTCTTTGTTGTGGTCATATATGACATAATTAATTTTCTTTTCTCCGAAAGTATCACTTTTAAATTTAAATTTTGTATTATTAACGTCAAGAGTGTCGGACAGCTCAATAAAGGCATTTGTTGTGTAAGCAGCAACTAACTGAAGTGAGTCCCCATCGACATCGTCAATTAATGAGCTTCCTTCAAAATCGGTAATATCGATTTCTATTTCATTTCCTGCTGGAATTAAGGTTGAATATGTCGCATCAGAAGCTGATGGGGGCTTTGTTGCGTAATTCGATGGAACTAAATCAAGAAACTACGATCTG
>NZ_JAPEID010000136.1:0-1332 GCF_028823755.1 Vibrio sp. VP6 | reverse complement strand
CTACGCCCTAGTCAACACGGTGCCCGCCATGGCATCCAGCCTCACCACGGGGCGCTTTGTGTTTAATACCGCAGGCGCAGTGGGCAGTGCCGCGGGGTTGTTGGGCGCAATGGCGGGTATTGGCATGGCCGCCGCCTCGCTGGCAAAAGGCGGAATGGGCAAAGCGGCGCAACTGGCAGGAAAAACCTCACCTGGCAAAAAAGTGGCGAGCGGCATTGACCAGTTAGCAAAATCCTCGCCCGCGTTCAAAGGCGCCGCCGCGGGCGCCAAAGCGATAACCAAAGGCTCAGGTAAACTTGGTAAGGCGGCGCTCAGTGCCATGGCCTCACAAAGTCCGGTCGGGCGCGCTTTCAAAGAGATGAGTAATAGCCGCTCTGTGCCGAAAAACGGCCATCAACAGATGATGAAGGCGATGAAGCAAGGGGACGCCACTTCTGCCATCTCTCATGGCGACGCCATCAAACAAGCCACCCAAGGCGTAAAACCCACCTCCAATCACGATGCGCTCAAAGCTCGCTTGCAGCAGCAAAGACAGCAGACTCGTGGTTACAAAAAACCGTAGAGGAACCTACATGTATAAGACCACCAAAATTAATTGTGACGAAACACCCGGAAACTGGTTAAGCGTAATTGATGGTGAAGACGAGGCCATGCCCGTCATTGAAATCTACAGCAGCGAACATCAAACCGGTAATGTGTGTTGCCCCAATAAAGACGCATTGAAGGTTTTGATTGACGCGCTATCAGAAGCTTACGACCACTTATCATAAGGTGACAATATGTCTAATCCTGAGAGTCCATCGGACTACTCCATCTTGTATCAACGCGCCCGCGAAGAGTGGGACGAACGCTTAGGCAGCGTAGTGAAACAGGCGCACGATTGGAAAATGTGCGCTTTTTTTTCGATGTTTATCGCCGCGATTGCCGTAGGCAGCACCGGATACATCGGCGCCCAATCCAAAATTGAGCCTTATGTCATTGGCGTGAAAAACGGCGAAGAAGTGGTGGGCGTGGCCAGCGTTCAAAAGCTGCCGACCTCACAACTGGAAGCGCTCAAAGTGAACGATTTAGAGCGCTTTGTGGAAGACATTCGCAGCGTCTATCTGGACGTAGAAGTCGAAGACAAAGCGGTGCGCCGCGCCTACGCAAGACTCGTTCCCAACTCCCCTGCGCAAACGCAAATCTCACAGGCGTTCAAAGAAGAAAACCCGTTTGAGCGCGCCGCGCGGGAGTTGGTCAAAGTCGACATCAAGAGCACCTTGCCACTGTCAGACAACACCTGGCAAATGGAGTGGATCGAAACCATCACCGACCGTCAAGGCAACGTACTCG
>NZ_JAPEID010000135.1:0-1341 GCF_028823755.1 Vibrio sp. VP6 | reverse complement strand
ATATCCAATTAAAAGGATCGAGAAAAGATCTTTAGACAAGCCCAATCCGCTGTGCAAGGATATAAGCAAGTCGTGTCAGATGGAGATTAAAGCGTGAACACGCTCGTTGAGATGCCCACAACCCCTCTTCCTTTACCACAGCTCAACATCAGCCCAAGCGTTGATTGGGCGTATCACTTAGCGTTCCGTAAAGAAGTGATGCTCAAGTGTCCCGATATGGACTTACCCAAATATCTCTTGGCCCCTGAAATTCGCGCGTTGTCAGAATTGCCGATCAATGATCATCATCGCATGTTATTGCGCTTGCTGTTTAACTGCGGTGGCCGTATCAATGAAGTGTTGGCCCTGACCCCTTCGGACATCTTGCACGTGCAAGACCGCTACTTAGTGCAGCTGCGTACCTTAAAACAACAACGTCGCAGCTCTGGCCGAGCGAAGAAAGGCGATATTCGTTTGGTGCCACTGTTTGATAAGCAGTTTGCGAACGAGTTAAACCGTTACATTGTCACGCACTGTACCAACCAACGCTTGCCAATCTTCCAGTCCAAGCGCAATAAAAAGCGCACGGCCATCAATAGCGAAACCGCGAGACTGTGGTTAAAAGAGATAGAGCAAGTGGCTGTCGAGAATGGGCTATTTTTGGGGACCGCGTTAACGCCGCACGTTCTGCGTCATAGCTTTGCGGTACATCTGCTGTTGAATCACATGCACATCAAACGTGTTCAAGCCCTGCTTGGACACGCCAGATTGAGCTCGACGGAGGTATACACCAAGCTGCTGTCTATTGATATGGGAGAACACATGGAGATCAGTTTTTAAGGCGCGATATATTGTTGCTTCTCCAAGGTCAAATTCTTTCGCAAGTTGACCGATGGTTGCTCCTTCGGTTCGTCGATCATATATTGCATCACATATTTGAGCGTCGAGTTTTTCTGGCCGGCCAAACTTCACACCGTTCTCTTTTGCTTTGGCAATCCCTTCCGCTTGTCGTTCCGTGCGTAAGTCATTTTCAAATTCAGCAATGGATGCCAGCATGTTAAACATCAGTCTGCCGGTAGATGTGCTGGTATCGCTATTTTGGTCGATGACGATTAAGTTGATTTTTTCTTTTTCAAAGCGCTTGGCGAGTTGCGCGAGATGAACAACCGAACGGGCTAGGCGATCTAAACGGGTGATGACCAAGGTATCCCACTTTCTCCATAACCTATAAATCCGAGAGAATGCGCCGTCTGAGGTCACTACTCATTATCATTTGACACGCAAGTGTTATCTGTCACTTGATGGTGATGGTCGATTATACATGTGGTGCGGGGTGAATAATGAGTGGATTGAAACCAAAAC
>NZ_JAPEID010000134.1:0-1445 GCF_028823755.1 Vibrio sp. VP6 | reverse complement strand
TGTACTTCAAACTCGGCATGTCTTTGAATGACGACAATTGGACACCAAGTGCGGGTACTGGGGTGAACTATCGACTGTCCCCAAATTGGCTTTTGGATGTGGGATATCGTTGGATTGATGACATTCCTGACGTGGAAAGTGACTTGTATGAATTCACGGTGGGCGGGCGCTATATCTTTGGTGTTGATGAGCCTGAGCCACTTCCACCTATCGTAAAACCGACCCCGCCGCCGGAGCCTGAATTGAAAGAAGTAGTGGTATCGATAGATGCAGAAACCCTCTTTAAATTTGATAGTGATGAAGTGCAAGTCAACGAAGCATTGCTGCGCGCGATTGACGACATCGGCACCACTCAACAAATCATTGTTGTCGGACACACAGACAGCACAGGTAGCGCAGCGTACAACATGGCGCTCTCGCTTCGCCGCGCCGTCGCCATTAAAGATTTCATGGTATTAAAAGGCATACCAGAGAACAACATTTTGGCTCAAGGGCGAGGTGAAGAAGAGCCTATTGCTTCCAACGATACCCACATTGGTCGAACTCAAAACCGTCGAGTCGACATTCGGTATCACGTTGTGAAGGTGGAGGAATAAACGATGTTTTGGTTAAAAGTAATTTTATATTCAATGCTATTGGCATTGGCAGGGTGCGGTGGAGACAGCGCACCTAACAATGATAACTCAGGTGGTTCGGGTGGCGGCGATACAGAAGTCACGCCACCAACCATTCCGCCAAGCTCAAAGAGCATTCGGGCGGCTGATTTTCATTTAACATTTGATATCAACACGGGCATTGATGCATTAAACGTCAATTTTTCAACTTTTGTGTCATCAATGGAAAATAAGTCTTTATCAATAACTGAGATAGCAGCTTTAAGCAAAGACGCTCATTGTCAGATTTTAAGCTCTGATCCAAAAAGACTTCAATTCGCGGTATCTCCCAAAACAGCGAAGACCTGTGTTTATCGCTATACCGTCACCGATGGCATCGCTTCAACAGAGGGAATGGGGCGAGTTACTTTCAGTGCCAGTCAATCAAATAGAACTCAAAAGGCTTCGTCAGGCATATCCACACTGAGTACAGTTCTTCCCTCTGTTTCAAAATCAACAACATTAGGAGAAACGTTAACATTCAGTTTAGCCGACGAGTTTAGCACAGAATTAACGTTGATGACACACCCATTATTCTCGGAAGCCATTGCAGCTTACGGCACCGGCGTTCCGATAATTACAGAGTCTGGGGATGTCACTTATGACGCCGTCGCGACGGGGAGCTCATTGGCCTATTTTCATATATTGGATGATCAAAACACACCTGATGACAAAAGTGACGACATTATCTACAACGGCACGTTAATTATTGATGTATCAGGGACTACTAATAATCCCCCATCAGCGGCTTTGTTGCGTAATTCAGACGAGAAACCAAACCTCCTAAAGTTG
>NZ_JAPEID010000133.1:0-1468 GCF_028823755.1 Vibrio sp. VP6 | reverse complement strand
ACGCTTACCAATTTAACACAGACCTTACGTAAGAAAATGGAGGTGGTCAGCCGCAACATTAATGACGGTGCAAATGATTTTGTTGTCCATCAACCTAGATCAAATCAACTCACTTGGAAGCTTGCCAATAAGCGCTGGAAGGAGGAAGTAGATAATCCTGTCTACAGCCAACTCCAACATAAGGGGATCATCGAAATCATGGACTATGTCCATCAGAAAACGGGGTATCTCGATGCATTTAAGAATATAGCGACCAAAAAGCAAGGCAGTAAGGCAAGAGAAGAAGACTTATTGGCGTGTATTTTTGGTAATGGTTCCAATTATGGCTTACACCATATGTCGTCGATATCAGACCGAGCTATTGGGGTATTAAGATCAGTGAATGATGGGTATATCAGACCAGAAACCACCAGTAACGCAAATGATGTGATTTCCAATGCCTTGGCAAAGCTCCCAATATTCAGCTATTACACAATTAATGAATCAGCTCCGTTTGGTAGTATTGATGGTCAAAAACATGCTTGTCGTATAAACACATTTAAAGCGCGATTCTCGGCAAAGTACTTCCGTAAAGGAAAAGGTGTTTCGGCTCTCACACTAGTATCAAACCACGTACCAGTGAACACTAAAGTCATTTCAGCGAACGAGTATGAAGCGCATCATGCTTTTGACTTACTCTATAACAATACCAGTGATATAGACCCAAAAACTCTGGCCACCGACACTCATGGCGTCAATAACGTTAACTTTGCGATCCTTGACCTATTCGGATACCAGTTTGCTCCACGCTATGCCAAGTTTAAAAATGTCTTCCATGATTTGTTTGAGATTGATTACGGAGAAGCGTTCGTTTTGAGGCTGCGTAAGCCATTTAACACCTCCTTAATTAAGCGAGAGTGGCATAATATTCAAAGAATTATCTGTTCGCTAAGCCGTAAAACAACGACGCAGAGTACCATCATAACGAAACTATCTAATGGTAAACAGAATCAACGAACATTAGCGGCGCTTAGAGAATATGATCGGCTCATAAAGTGCCTCTACGTTTTGGATTATGTTGATGATTCAGAGCTTAGACACTTTGTTCAACAAGCTCTGAATCGCGGTGAGGCCTATCACCAATTGCGCCGAGCGATTGCTTCAATCAATGGAAATCAGTTTCGTGGTGGGGATGATTATCAGATAGAACAATGGAATGACTGTGCGAGGATCATTGCGAACTGCATCATTTATTATAATTCGGCGTTGTTATCTAGCTTAATTGAAAAATTTGAGAAGGAAGGAAACCAAAAAGTCGTGGAGTTGATAGCCGGTCTTTCTCCCGTTGCTTGGCGTCATATCCAGCTTGCAGGGAATTACACATTTGGTCAAAAAAAGGACAATATAGTTTTAGAAAGATTACTTGAAAACTTAGCGCCACTAGGAGAAGAAGAGATGCTAGAAATGGTCGCGTAAAAACTCTATATGC
>NZ_JAPEID010000132.1:0-1504 GCF_028823755.1 Vibrio sp. VP6 | reverse complement strand
TTTCTATCGTTTGCTCTAAAGTGGACACTCGACAATAGGCAAAAACACGTGACATAGTTCATTTTCCTGTACGAAAAGGGAGTACTAATTACAAAGGGTGTACGAAATTACTTTGGTATAGTTTAGTACATATTATATGGTAGGGGTACGAAACCGAACAGTTTCGTACATGTATTTTCTATCAAGCTCCAATAAGTTAGGAAGATGTTATGCCGAGACGACAAATATTGAGTATCGAGGAAAAAGAAAACCTGCTAGTGATACCTGATGACGATATTATCTTGACTCGGATCAGCTTCCTTAGCGACCAAGATATCAGTTTGATAAACAAGCATCGTAAATCAGAAAACCGATTTGGCTTTGCTATCATGCTTTGTTACTTGCGTGGGCCTGGGTTTCTTCCTGATACTCAGCACCCTCCCCATGGGGGCATTGCATCTAGAGTTTCGATGAGACTGTCCTTGTCTTCTGACCTTTGGGGGAAATACGCAGAAAGAGAAGAAACTCGCTGGGAACATTTAGCAGAGCTATATCGTTATCTCGGTTTGAATCCCTTTAACAAGCAGAGAAAACAGGATTGTATCAATCATCTTCTACCCCACGCAATGCGAACAGAACGTGCATTTCTTCTTGCTGAAGAGATGCTTGAATGGCTACATAATAACCATATAATTTTTCCCACAATTGAAGTTATTGAACGCACATTAGCTGAAACCACAACTCTTGCCGATAAAGCGGTATTTTCTTCTCTCACTACTTCTTTAACTCAGAAACATCGAGATGCGCTTGATAATCTTCTCGTATCCGAAGGGGGACGACCTTCACGGTTAGCGTGGTTGTTGCAGCCGCCAGGGACAGCAAATGGAAAGAGTGTCTTACGACATATCGATCGACTAACGACCATACAGAATATAGCTTTACCAAAAGGGATAGAAAGAAGCGTTCATCAAAATCGCTTATTAAAATTGGCACGTGAAGGGAAAAAGATGAGTAGCAGAGATCTGGCCAAGTTCTCCGCTAAACGGCGATATGCAACATTAGTCTGTGTACTAGAAGAAGCCCGAGCTACATTAACTGATGAGATCATTGAGCTACATGAACGAATACTAGGGAGTATTTTCAGCAAGGCAAAATATTCACAAGCAGAGCGGCTTCAACAATCCGGCAAACTTATCAGGAATAAACTACGCCAATACATATCAGTAGGTGAAGCACTATTGAATGCGCGACAGTCTGGTCAAGATCCTTACGAGGCTATTGAAGACATTCTTCCTTGGGAAGCGTTCGTTACCAGTATTGAAGAAACTCAAAGCCTAGCGAAAAGAGACAATTATGATCCTCTCCACTTAATCATAGATAAATACAGCACATTAAGAAAATATGCGCCACGAATGTTGTCTACTTTGCATTTCAGTGCAGCTCCTTGTGCAGTGCAACTAAAGAGTGCTTTAGATGTACTCACACACATGTACAGAAAGCAGCTCAGAAAAGTTCCCGCTTCAGC
>NZ_JAPEID010000131.1:0-1511 GCF_028823755.1 Vibrio sp. VP6 | reverse complement strand
AGGACTTATCTCCAGCCGATTGTGGGTAGATGGGTAAGTGCGTGAGCCGTTAGGCTCAGACATCAACCAAAGGCAACACAAACTATGCAAGACATCATCAAGAAACTCAGCAACCCAAGACAAGCGAAAACGGTGCTCAAACACGCCAGTGTTGAGCAGCTTGAGCGCGTCTTAAATGTCATTACCGAGTTCAAAGAAGAGAAAGAACTGGAAGCTCAAATGCAAGCCGAGCGAGAGCAGCAAGAGCGCCTAGAGCTCGAAGCGCTGCGCGAGCAAATCATTAATAAGGGGCTTAACTTTGACAAGTTGTGTGACCTAATGAAGCCGAAAAAGAAACCTCGTAAGGCAAGCAAAAGCGACACCAACACGCAATCAAATACCTACGTTTATGGTGACAACAAGACGTGGAATGGCGTGGGCGAGGTGCCCGCGGAATTACAAAGTTTGCTCGATGAAGGCTTCGACCTTTCGGACTTTATCGCGCAGCCATAACTTCATTTTTTCACCTTAACACCGCCTTCTCCAAGCTCTCAATGCGCGGTTCACGCGCACCACTCATTGCGCCATTTCAATCCCCTAGGATTGTTAAATAGCGCAATGACGAACACGCAACATGACCATCCTTAAGGATGGGACGTGTTGTCCTTTCGAGAACGTCTCGTGTCAATTTTCCTTTCAAATTTCAATCCCAAAGGATTGTTAAAGAGAAAGGAAAATTCGATGCACGAGGAGTGAGCGCTTAAAAAAGCCCGCCAGCAAAAACGCGAAATGCGTCGCCGCCAAAGTGTGGATTCCGGCGTTCCACGCCCCACTTTGGCAAGACAAATGTAGCGTAACAGCGCGGGCTTTTTTGCTACGTGATGAGACTCAAGCTGCGCTTGAAAGCGAGTCCGTAGCCCTGGCTCCAAAAACATTCAATCGCGCAAGCGCCCCCTCTGCGGGGCTTGATTGATAATGATTTTTGGAGTGCGAAAGATGCACATCGGGAGCATCGAAGTCACTTTTCGCCCCAGCGAAAATGATTGAGACGGGGGAGCCGAAACAAACGCCCGCCCCAGCGAATAGGCGAGACCTCCCCAGAGGTCGGTTTGTTTTGGGGGCTTGCCCCCGAAAACCGTTGAGTAGGCGAGACCAAGCTCGTCTGGGTAGTTGAAAACGAGGCTTTTGAGCAAGCAAGGTACGCAGCGGCCAAAAGACGACAATTTTCACCTTTCAGAGGGGCTTGGTCTCGCGTAGCGAGGCGGTTTTCGGCTTTTAATTAGAAGGATCAGCGCAGGGGCGTCCAGCCCCGAGCATGAACCTTCTAATTCATTGAAAAAGCACCGCTTTTTTAATATTCCCCTTTCAAGGGGAACCCCATTCCTTGGAGCGTTCAGCGTAAAGGTTTGGGGCATCCATCGGTCTTTGTTATCGGTCTCACGCCAAGACCAATAGCAAAGACCGATAACAAAGACCGATGAAATTCAATTAAGGAGCATCAAGATCATGTCAGAGATGATCAACTATCAACT
>NZ_JAPEID010000130.1:0-1540 GCF_028823755.1 Vibrio sp. VP6 | reverse complement strand
GCGCTTCATGAAGAAGCCTTGGTCTTGAATTCGCTCTACTCGATAAGACGGGATTCTGCTTTGCAGGATTTCATGCTTGTTCTCGTTGTCATACTCCAACAAACAGTCATGTCTTGATTGGCCGTGATGGCCAAGTTGTGATGAGCTGCTTTGATTGTGGCCGTTCTATTGATGTATGGCCAGAGGTTTGGGAAGGCATCAAGCAAGATGTCAAACCATACACTAATGTTGAATGATGTCCTTCCTTATTCATAAATATTTACTCGTAGCGGATGCGCCACGGCGTTGTCAGCTCGCTGGCAATGGGCAGAGAATTAGCCGTTTTTAAAACCACGAACATTTTTTATCTACATTAAATGGCCCGATAACATGTTTATGTTGTCGGGTTTTTCTTGTGGTTGTCATGACTGCCCATCTTTTGATTGCATAACGATCGCATATTTTGTAATGCAAAGATTTATGGGGCTTTCTTTGTCTTAAATTTTGTTGATGGGAAAAAATCAAGGCCTTGTAATATTCGCTCTCCAGTTTCTATTTCTGTTAACTCACGTTGAAATACTAGTTCGTCATAGCGGCGCTTTGTTTTCGCACGGTTTATGCTCTCTTCTTCATTTGATTTTTTAGCTGGTCGCAAGCTCATAATTGCTTCAACTGCTGTTTGGATATCGCATTCGTTCATATTTTATATCATTACCTTAAGCGATTTGGTGGAGGTCTTCTCTAGAGGAAATTCGACCAATAAACTACATTTAAACCCGTCTTGATATTGAGAAATTTTGCATAATGATTAATGTCTATGCGATAGAGGTAGACAGAGGACGGTACAGTTCTAACACGATACCAACATAATAGTTGTGGTTTTTGTGTACGCTCCCAGCTTTCAAATTTGTTGATATTGAATTTTTAATCCATGGCGAACATACATTATTACGAGTTGATGCAATTGGTAGAAACACAGAGATATCGACATCAAGAGTGGCGACTTTTGATGTGTAAAAAACTAGAAGCGCTGAGGGCTTATGTAGCAAAGCATTTGGGCGTTGAATCAGCTCGTTACAATGATGGTGAATATCGATATGTGGAACTTTTTGCTTCAGAGAATAAACTATTCCACATTAACAATGATGACATTGTTTCCATTGTTGGTAATTCATTGTTAATTAATGTGATAATGGTTATTGCTATTGAGTTTGATGGTGGCGTTGAGCCTTGTTCATGCTTACTTCAGGCGCGCTACTATCATGGTTCTGTGGAGTTTAAAGTCTCAGAAAATAAGAACCTCTGGACGACAAAAGAGGATGAGGTGACTGCTCAGATTATCAAAAAAATCAAGTTGTCACTGTCTTACAACCCATTAAGATAAATAGCTCACTCCTGTTCGTAAAATTTTTCGAGTAAACATTAGTCTTATGTCGTCTGTAGAATTGATGTGTATTCAGTCGGGTGATTGTTCTTCCGCAGTGACACTGATGTCCTTTGTTTATTCTTGGGATTCTGCTTTCAAGTTTGGGATCAGTAATCATAGGTTTCTTCTCATTTA
>NZ_JAPEID010000129.1:0-1577 GCF_028823755.1 Vibrio sp. VP6 | reverse complement strand
ACCTGGCAAATGGAGTGGATCGAAACCATCACCGACCGTCAAGGCAACGTACTCGATACGCCGCGCTTTAAAGCCACCATCACCACCCAAACCGTCCAACCCAAAAACAAAGCGGAGATGAACCAAAACCCGCTTGGCCTTTGGATTGCCACCTTCAACGACGTACAAATTAACTGAGGACGCTCATGAACGTAGTAAAGCCACTCTCTTTATGGGTGGGCATTGTCTTGACCAGCGGCGTCATGGCCGCGCCCGTGCCTCCTATCACTGGCAGTTCATTGATTGAAATGCCCCAAGCCTTAACGGCAAGTGAGCAAGCCGGACTCGACATCGCCAAACGCTGGATAAACGGCACCGATAAACCCATTCGTTCCCCCGATGGGGCGATCACTTACTTTTTTGGTCAATCCCTACCAAGCGTGGTGTGTGCGCCGCTCAAAACCTGTGACATTCAATTAGAGCCAGGAGAGCAAATCAGCAAAAACGGCTTAAACGCAGGGGACACCGTGCGTTGGGGGTTTACCCCAACCGTATCCGGTCAAGGCAGTGACGCCGTCACGCACATTTTGGTAAAACCCACCGACGTCAACATCGAAACCACGCTGCAAATTGCCACCAATCGCCGCTCGTACCTCATTAAGCTGACAGCGAAGCACAACGACTGGATGCCGATTGTGCGCTTTGATTACCCTGAAACGCTGCAAATCGCGATGGATTCGATGTATGAGCGCCAACAAACCGAGCAACACTCAAAGGAAATCGCCGATGGTTTGAACATCGATGACCTGGATTTTGACTACGACATTGAAGGCAACACGCGCTTTACGCCGGTTCGCGTCTACAACAACAGCGTCAAAACCATTTTAGAGATGCCGCGCAGCGTCGCGACGGGCAAACTGCCGTCACTCTTGGTCATTAACGCCGGACAGCGTGAGCTCATCAACTACCGTTATCGCAACGGGAAATTTGTGGTTGATGGCTTACCTGAGCAAATCGCGTTGTTACTCGGCGCGGGCAAACATCAACAAACCGTCCTCATTAAGCGTAAGGAGGGGTAATGAGAGTTTTTTTCATTTTGTTGGTGATGATGCTCAATGGCTGCGCCAGCTACGAGCCCGATCAATACGGCAACTACAATGACGTGACGCTCACGCCCAATGAGATGCACGCCATCAGTCAAGACATTGCCTCATTCCTTCGCCAGTCCGATGGCGCGCGTACCATCATTAACCTCAATAACGATGGCAGTACGTTTGCTAAAACACTCATTGAAGAACTGCGCTTAGAAGGCATTGGGGTGGCACAAGGCAATGAGATGGATTACCTCAGCCTGAACTACCGCGTGGAACAACTCAACCCAAGGCAATTCTTTGTCTCCGCCAAACTCAGCGATGGCCGCAAACTGTCACGAATCTGGGTGCTCAGTAATAACCTGCTTATTCCACTGAAAACCCGGGCTTACGGGGTGGAATATGAGTAACTTCACCCTCAAGCTCAATCCGTTGTCCGGCGTCGAGTCGGTTCACATCAAAAAGGGCGTGAAGTGGACCGTCATTGGATTGGGGGTATTGATGACC
>NZ_JAPEID010000012.1:0-120333 GCF_028823755.1 Vibrio sp. VP6 | reverse complement strand
GCGGCTGCAACTGCGGCTTTCTTCGGATCTTCGCCAAGCTCTTGAGAAGCTGTTTCTTCAACAGGTTGCGATTCAGTTTCTTGTTGTGCTTTGCGCGCTTTTGCACGAGCAATAGCAGCAGCGACCGCGGCTTTCTTCGGATCTTCGGTTGGCTCTTGAGAAGCTGTTTCTTCAACAGGTTGAGATTCAGTTTCTTGTTGTGCTTTACGCGCTTTTGCACGAGCAATAGCAGCGGCTACTGCAGCTTTTTTATCTTCTGGCTCTTCAGATGCGTTTTCTTCCTGCTGAGCTTTTTTCGCTTTCGCGCGCGCGATTGCTGCAGCAACTGCGGACTTTTTGTCATCAGCATTGTTAGCAGGGGTTTCGCTTTGTTCTTTTTCTGCTTTACGTTCACGAGCAAGACGCTTGCGCTCTTCACGCAGTTTTGTCATTTCGGAGTTGTCAGGCTCAGTTGCACCAACTTCTGCTGCTGCGGCTTGCTTCGCTTTTGCTTTGGCAATGGCAGCTGCGACAGCAGGTTTAACTGCTGGCTCAGCTTTATTATCTTCGTTCGATTTTTGTGCTTTAACACGAGCAATGGCTGCGGCGATCGCATCATCACCACCGGTTGACTTCATCTCTTTTCGACGGTCATCCGCGGCTTTCTTGAAGCGGTTCTCACGTTCTGCTTTTTCGCGCTCCATACGCGCTTTTTTCTCTTCGAAGCGCAGTTTCGCACGCTCTGCTGCTTCTGCTTCTTGAGTTCGAGTACGAATTTCTGCTTTTGCTTGGCGGTAATATTGCACCAGTGGAATTTCACTTGGACAAACAAACGCACAAGCGCCACACTCGATACAATCTTTTAGATTTAGTTCTTCTAGCTTGTCATATTCTTCGGCCTTAGCATGCCATTGAAGCTGCTGTGGCAGTAGAGATGCAGGACAAGCTTCCGCACATTGACCACAACGTATACATTCCATCTCGTATTGATGAGCTGAAATCTCGTGACGAGTCGGAGCTAAAATACAGTTCGCCGTTTTGGTGATAGGAACCTGTGAGTGGGGCAGGGTAAAGCCCATCATTGGTCCGCCCATGATCAAACGCTGAAGTTTTTTATCGGCTTTGTACCCGAATTCGTCGAGCAGTGCTTGAACTGGGGTACCCAAGAGCGCCCATACGTTTCGAGGCTGTTTAAAGGTTTTACCGGTTAACGTAACGACACGTTCGATCATTGGCTCGCCATCGATGATAGCGCGCTTAATCGAGTATAAAGAACCGACGTTTTGAACCAAGATGCCAATATCTGCAGGGATAGAGCCGCTAGGAACTTCCTTGTTGGTCAGAATCTTTATCAGCTGCTTTTCACCGCCCGACGGGTATTTCGTCGGGATTACTCGAATAACAATGTCCTTGTTCAGCGCGGCACTTTCCAACGCTTTAATGGCATCTGGCTTGTTATCTTCGATACCAATGATCGTCAGCTTTGGCTTAAGGATGTGTTCGACGATTTCGATACCCTGGATAAGCTCTTCGGCATGCTCCTGCATCAGTTTGTCATCGGCCGTGATGTACGGTTCACATTCTGCTGCATTCACAATCAGGATTTCTGTACGAGCAATGCCCGATTGGATCTTTTTCGCAGTAGGGAAGCCAGCACCACCCATCCCTGAAATGCCAGCAAGGCGAATAATGTCGATGAGTGCATCGGCGGATTCTTGAGTGTAGTCAGCGATAGGTGACTTTTCACACCAAGTATCTTGGCCGTCAGGAGTGATGACGGCGCACAATTCGCTCAAACCAGAAGGGTGAGCCACCGTTCGAGGCTCGATGGCAGTAATAGTGCCAGAAGTTGGCGCATGTACGGGTACTGTAAACCCAGTTTCTGATTGGGTTAAAGCTTGTCCTTTTAAAACGTGCTCACCAACAGAGACCAACAAGTTACCCGCTTTACCAATGTGCTGTTTCAGCGGAAGAATGATTTCAGCGGGAATGGATGCTCGCACTAAGTCGGCTTTATTGGATTGTTTTTTGTTTTCTGCCGGATGCACACCGCCTGGGAAGTCCCAAAGCGAGCCAGTACGAATTTGTTCAATCAAAGACAACATACGAAACCTTACTTAATTGAATCTTTCACGTTCGCTGCATCGCTGGCAGCATCCGTAATGTTAACCACTGGGATGGCGTTAAGTTGCCACTTCCAGCTATCTGTGGTGGTTTCCACAGGAATCATTTCAATACAATCGGTTGGACATGGCGCGACACACAAATCGCAGCCTGTACATTCGTCTTTGATGACCGTGTGAACGGCTTTTGTCCCACCAACAATCGCATCAACAGGACAAGCTTGAATACACTTAGTACAACCGATACACATATCTTCGTGAATGAAGGCAACGGTCGGTACTTTGCTGTCTAGAGCGTGTGCCGACTCTTCAGGTTCCACACCCATTAAGTCTGCGAGTTTTTCGATGGTTGCTTGACCGCCGGGAGGACACTTATTGATGTTGTCTCCATTCGCAATCGCTTCTGCGTATGGTCGACAGCCTGGATAACCACATTGGCCACATTGTGTTTGTGGAAGAATCGCGTCGATTTGATCCACGATAGGATCCGCTTCAACTTTAAAACGAATAGAAGCAAAACCAAGAATGGCGCCAAAAATCGCAGCAAGCACAGCGAGTGCGATGATAGCAATTAAAATCGTACTCATTGTTTACTTCACCAAACCTGTAAAGCCCATGAAAGCAAGCGACATTAAACCCGCAGTGATCATTGCAATCGATGCACCTTTAAATGGAACAGGCACGTCAGCCGCAGCGATACGCTCACGCATAGAAGCAAAAAGGATCAATACAAGTGAAAAACCGACGGCTGCACCAAAACCATAAATGATAGATTCGATGAAGTTATGATTCTCATTGATGTTGAGAAGTGCAACACCCAATACGGCACAGTTGGTCGTGATCAGTGGTAAGAAGATACCAAGCAAGCGATAAAGGGTCGGGCTAGTTTTGTGTACCACCATCTCGGTGAACTGTACCACGACAGCGATCACCAAAATAAAGCTCATGGTTCTTAAGTACTCGATACCGAGCGGTCGCAAGATATAGCTTTCCACTAAGTACGCACACACAGATGCGAGGGTTAGCACAAAAGTGGTTGCTAACCCCATGCCTATTGCTGTTTCCAGTTTTTTAGACACGCCCATAAATGGACACAAGCCCAAAAACTTCACCAGTACAAAGTTGTTCACCAGCACAGTGCCGACCAACAACAAAACATATTCGGTCATAGTTATTACGTTCTTAAAATCCGATCCCAATATTATCGTGTTTTGTGACACCAATAACAACCAGTGAACGATGTGGTTTTATACACACGGCTGAAAAATAACCGTCAATGTGAGTTAGATAGATGAATTTGTATCGGAATTAATAGTTTGGTGAATAATTTGTTGGGGAAATGAGAGCTAACGAAAAGTGCGCGAATCCTGAGTGGCCCATACGAATGATTGAGTTGGCCTCTGATACTTAGCAAGTGGATAGAAATTTTAAGCAGATTTTTTGACGATTAAAAACGAAAAAAGCTCAGTTTTTCAACTGAGCTTTTTTCTTGAATTTGGCTCCCCCTGCAAGACTTGAACTTGCGACATACGGATTAACAGTCCGCCGTTCTACCGACTGAACTAAGGGGGAATTGCTTTGCTTGAAAGCGGGAAGAATCTTACCGAGCACTAAAACTAGTGTCAACAGTAAAAAAATACATTTTTTTGAAAAAATTGCGCTTAAAGCGCTTTACTTTTTTGTAGTGCTTGCCAGTAAAGGGCTAGAGTTACTTATCCACTAAAATTGTGGATAAGTGTGTTGATGAGATCTGAGTAAAGATCTTTTATATGCAACGCGGTTTGTTTTGTGTGCATTTTTAGTCAGTTTTATGCGCAAAATAGGCAGATGAAACAGTGATTTATTGAGTGAGTGGGTAAAATATTCAAAGTGGATAAAAGATGAGCTTTTGGGGATAACGAGCTTTTTAGAGAAGTTTTGGGGAAAAGTTGTGGAAACTATAAGTTGATATTAGAGGAGTGTTTATCAACTAGGGCGAAGTACTATATCAGAGCGACTCGAATAAGGCTATAGCCATATAGACAAAGTACAAAAATTATTAACAATGAGTGAGAAAAATCATTTAGGCATAGATTTCGTTTACTAAGGTGTATATATATACAGCGCAGAAGTGGTAACACAGCCTAACGTAGTAAAGGCAGTAAAGATTGAGGAAGGGTATGAGTAAAGTTTATGAACTGGTCTCTGAGTATCAACCGTCAGGTGACCAGCCAACCGCGATTAAGCAATTATTAGAAGGCTTAGATGCGGGGTTGGCGCATCAGACGCTTTTAGGTGTAACGGGTTCTGGTAAAACGTTCACGCTAGCGAATGTGATTGCTCAAGCACAGCGCCCTGCAATTTTACTGGCGCCAAATAAAACCCTCGCGGCTCAGTTGTATGGGGAAATGAAATCGTTCTTTCCTAACAATGCGGTCGAGTATTTTGTGTCTTACTACGACTACTATCAACCAGAAGCGTACGTGCCTACAACTGACACCTTTATTGAAAAAGATGCGTCAGTGAACGCTCACATTGAGCAAATGCGTTTGTCTGCCACCAAAGCTTTACTCGAACGAAAAGACGCCATCATCGTCGCTTCTGTCTCTGCCATCTATGGTTTGGGTGATCCCGAGTCGTATTTACAGATGATGCTGCACTTACGCCGTGGTGACGTGATCGATCAGCGTGACATGCTTCGTCGCCTAGCGGAACTCCAATACTCGCGTAATGATGTCGCTTTTGAACGCGGTCAGTTCCGTGTTCGCGGCGAAGTGATTGACATATTCCCAGCCGAGTCTGACCAAGATGCTGTGCGCGTTGAAATGTTTGATGATGAAGTGGATTGCATCAGTGTGTTCGACCCATTGACGGGTGTCGTGAAACAAAGAGATTTGCCGCGTTACACGATTTACCCGAAAACGCACTACGTGACGCCCCGCGACCGCATTCTCGAAGCGATAGAAAGCATCAAAGTTGAGCTCGAAGTACGCAAGAAACAATTACTAGAGAATAACAAGCTAATAGAAGAGCAGCGCATTAGCCAGCGTACACAGTTTGATATCGAGATGATGAATGAGCTCGGTTTTTGCTCTGGTATCGAAAACTACTCACGTTATCTCAGTGGTCGTTCTGAGGGTGAGCCGCCTCCAACCTTGTTCGATTACTTGCCTCATGATGGTTTGCTTATCATCGATGAGTCCCACGTGACTGTACCGCAGATTGGTGCGATGTATAAAGGTGACCGTTCACGTAAAGAAACTCTGGTTGAGTTTGGTTTCCGCTTACCATCGGCGTTGGACAACCGTCCTCTAAAATTTGAAGAATTTGAATCTCTTGCTCCGCAAACTATTTTCGTCTCGGCGACGCCGGGCAATTATGAGCTAGAGAAATCGGCAGGTGAAATTGCGGATCAAGTCGTGCGTCCTACTGGCTTGCTGGACCCAATACTCGAAGTTCGACCAGTCGCGACGCAGGTCGATGATTTGTTGTCTGAAATTCGTATTCGTGCCGCCAAAGAGGAGCGTGTTCTTGTTACGACTCTGACCAAACGAATGGCGGAAGATTTAACGGAATATCTGCATGAGCATGATGTTCGTGTTCGTTATCTTCACTCCGACATCGACACGGTAGAGCGCGTCGAGATCATTCGAGATTTGCGCTTAGGTGAGTTTGATGTCTTAGTGGGTATCAACTTGCTTCGAGAAGGTTTGGATATGCCGGAAGTCTCGTTGGTGGCAATTTTGGATGCCGACAAAGAAGGTTTCTTGCGTTCAGAACGTTCACTCATTCAGACGATAGGTCGTGCTGCACGAAACATTGAGGGTAAAGCGATTCTCTATGCGGATAGCATTACAAAATCGATGAAAAAAGCGATGGATGAAACCAATCGTCGTCGTGAGAAGCAGCAAGCGTACAACGAGAAAATGGGCATTACGCCGCAAGCGTTAAAACGTAATATCAAGGATATTATGGAATTGGGCGACATTACTAAGTCCAAACGTCAACGCAATACTAAGCAAGTGCCACTGTCTAAAGTGGCTGAACCATCTCAAACTTACGAAGTGATGTCTCCACAACAATTGGAGAAGGAAATCAGTCGACTAGAAGCAGCGATGTACCAACATGCTCAGGATCTGGAATTCGAGCTTGCGGCTGAGAAGCGTGATGAAATAGAAAAACTGCGTGCGCAATTCATCGCGAATAGCTAGTTAACACGAAAAGCTGTTTCTAAAGAGATACTTGGAATAGGCAAAAAAAGAAGCCAATAGGCAGTCGGGTCTATTGGCTTGTTTTGTGAACATATCGTTCACTAACAACGTCAGTTGGCTAGGTGACCCGAGGGGTCGCTAATATATCAGCATGCTTTATGCCACTTTTTAACCTATTGATATCATTTTTGATTCTATTATCATTAACCGTAACTTTGCTAATGTTATTTGCAAAATGCAAAGCGTAATGCGATTATTGTTTAAAACACAACAAAATATTAGCTAGGTTATGCAACAAAAAACTGAAGGCCAAAAATCTCGTTACCTTCTGATGGTTGAGGATACAGCATCGGTTGCGGCGTTATACCGCTCGTACCTCACGCCGTTAGGGATCGACATTAATATTGTCGGTACAGGTAGAGATGCCATTGAAAGTCTCAATCATCGAATTCCAGATCTTATTCTTCTCGATCTTCGTTTGCCTGATATGACGGGGATGGATGTTTTGCACGCCGTTAAAAAGAGTCATCCAGATGTGCCGATCATTTTCATGACGGCTCATGGCTCTATCGATACAGCGGTAGAAGCGATGCGTCATGGCTCTCAAGACTTTTTGATCAAACCGTGTGAAGCAGACCGTCTGCGTGTTACGGTCAACAACGCAATTCGCAAAGCAACTAAGCTAAAAAATGAAGCAGATAATCCGGGTAATCAGAATTACCAAGGTTTTATCGGCAGCAGCCAAACCATGCAGCAGGTCTATCGCACCATTGACTCTGCCGCTAGCAGTAAAGCGAGTATCTTTATTACTGGTGAAAGTGGTACGGGTAAAGAGGTATGCGCAGAAGCCATCCACGCTGCAAGCAAACGTGGTGATAAGCCGTTTATTGCCATCAACTGTGCAGCCATACCTAAAGACTTAATTGAAAGTGAACTATTTGGTCACGTAAAAGGGGCATTTACTGGTGCGGCAAATGACCGTCAAGGTGCCGCTGAGTTAGCCGATGGTGGCACGTTGTTCCTCGATGAATTGTGTGAAATGGATTTGGACTTACAAACCAAATTATTGCGATTCATCCAAACCGGTACTTTCCAAAAAGTAGGCTCTTCAAAAATGAAGAGTGTGGACGTGCGCTTCGTTTGTGCGACCAACCGAGACCCTTGGAAAGAAGTTCAAGAAGGACGTTTCCGCGAAGACTTATACTACCGGTTATACGTGATTCCTTTGCATCTTCCGCCTCTTCGCGAACGTGGTGAAGATGTGATTGAAATTGCGTACTCACTGTTAGGCTACATGTCTCATGAAGAGGGCAAAAACTTTGTCCGCTTTTCTCAAGAAGTGATTGATCGCTTTAACAGTTATGAGTGGCCGGGTAACGTCCGACAACTACAAAACGTACTACGCAATATCGTGGTGCTCAACAACGGCAAAGAAATTACGTTAGATATGTTGCCACCGCCGCTGAATCAACCGTTAGATAGGCCATCTGTATCTAAACTGATTGAGCCAAAAGCGATGACTGTTTCAGAGATCATGCCGCTATGGATGACAGAGAAAATGGCGATTGAGCAAGCGATTGAGGCGTGTGACGGCAATATTCCAAGAGCCGCTGGGTATCTTGATGTCAGTCCGTCAACGATTTACCGCAAACTACAAGCATGGAATGGTAAAGAAGAGCGGCAGAAGGTGTAAGCATGACGATATTGAATCAACAAAAAATAGATGAACTGTCGATGGAAATCGGCAGTGATAACGTGCCTGTTTTGCTCGATATTTTTTTGGGTGAGATGGATACGTACATCGACAACTTGTCGCAGTTAGAAGGTTCAGAGCGCTTAATGTATTTGAAAGAGATCAGCCATGCGCTAAAAAGCAGTGCTGCGAGTTTCGGAGCCGACAGTTTGTGTGAGTTAGCGATGTCTATCGATAAAAAAGCCAAATCTGGTGATTTAGTTGAACAGGGTAGTGAGGTTAACACTATGCTTGATCGCTTGAATGAAACACGCGACGCGTATCGCTCTTGGACTCAATAAAGTCTTTACTTTTTAAACACAAAGCCCTTCCATATTGGAAGGGCTTTGTCGTATCAACGTTGGCAGTCTCAAGTGGCTACTTAGTGAGTAGTTGGTTTTCTATCGCTGCTTTCAACTTATCTCGGTCGTGACGCCAATCTCGGTTGGTTGAGGCTAATGATTCGGTAACGACGTTCCATTGTTCCAACACTTTTTGGTCCGTTTCTTCGGCAAGGACGACATCGATTCTTCGTCCTTGGCACGCACGTTCACACCATTCCAGCTTTTGCGCCATCGACATTCGACCTGCTGGGCCGTATTCAGGGCTGAGGTTAGCAACGAATATCACCTTCGCTTTTCGGTTTGCTGCAATGGCTTTGCCCAGCTCAGGCAATAACAATGGCGGCATAATACTGGTGAGGAAACTGCCTGGGCCAAGAATGATTGCATCGGCTTCTGCCAGAGCAGTAACGGCTTCTTTAGTGGCTGGAACTTCTGGTGAAAGATCTAAGCGACGTAAGTCGGTTTCCATCTCATCCACATTGGTTTCACCTGTGACCCATTGACCGTTCACTGAAAGTGCAGACAAATCCGAAGGGTGCTCTGACATTGGCAGAATATTTACATCAACCTTAAGCATGTTTCGGATCAGATTGATTGCATCCAGCGGTCGAACCGACAAGTTATCCAATGCTGTTAGCATCAAATTGCCAAGGTTGTGGCCGTCCAGCTCTCCCGTACCTTTAAAGCGGTATTCGAACATCATCGAACTGATAGATGGCTCAGTGATTAGCTGGTTGATGCAGTTTCTGGTGTCTCCCCAAGCGATGCCACCTTGGCAATGACGAATACGCCCAGTTGAACCACCATTGTCGGTTGTGGCTACAATGCCCGTAGCATTGCTGCCAAAGTCTTTTAAAGCGGCTAACATTCGACCTAAGCCATGACCACCGCCAACTGCGACCACTTTCTTATCCGTATAGATATTCATTACGTTCTTCTAATAATGTTGTAAAAAACGGCTACAATTTAACTTAATGAGTGTCCTAACGGTACTCACTAAGCGGTAATTTGTGTCTCTAGAGAGTTTTTTATCACTCAAGTCTGGATTCCATTACAAATATTAAGTATTTTACTCCGCAAAGCTATCAGGGGTTATCCCTCTGGTTGCCATAACTCCGAGCTCACTATGCTAAGTCCGAGGATAAGCATTTTGAGCCAGTGACATACTGTCACAAGGGCATGATTGGAAATGGCCATGCCTCCCGTGTTTGGAAAGGTGTTCCGTGGCGCAACAATTCGAAGACAAATTTCATCGTAAGTTTTATTACTTGCGTCTGTCTGTGACCGACGTATGTAATTTCAAATGTACCTATTGCCTTCCTGATGGTTACAAACCATCGGGCAACAAAAACTCGTCTTTTTTATCTCTTCCTGAAATCAAACGGGTCGTAAAAGCGTTTGCTGATTGTGGCACGTCAAAAGTGCGCATTACTGGCGGTGAGCCAAGCTTACGCAAAGATTTCACTGACATCATTCATTCTGTCGCAACGACGCCAGGCATCAAAAAGGTGGCGACGACGACTAACGGCTACAGAATGGCGAAGCAAGTTGCAGACTGGCGTGAAGCCGGTTTAACAAACATCAACGTGAGTGTCGATAGCCTTGACCCTCGAATGTTCCATCAGATTACTGGTGAAAATAAGTTCACCGAAGTCATGAATGGTATCGAGCGTGCGTTCGAAGTCGGTTATGAGCAGGTCAAAGTTAATGTGGTGTTGATGAAAGATCTGAACCATCACGAGCTACCCGCATTTCTTAACTGGATCAAAGACCGTCCAATCCAATTGCGCTTTATTGAGCTAATGCAAACGGGCGAGATGGATGACCTATTTTCAAAGCACCATGTTTCTGGTGTTGCGATTCGTAATCAACTGATTGCGAACGGCTGGTTACTGAAAGTGCGTTCGCACAATGATGGCCCCGCTCAGGTGTTTGTTCACCCAGATTATAAAGGTGAAATCGGTCTTATCATGCCGTATGAAAAAGACTTTTGTGAAAGCTGTAACCGTCTGCGTGTTTCTGCGCTGGGTAAGCTGCACCTTTGTTTGTTTGGTGAACATGGCGTTGAATTGCGTGATTTGTTGGAGCGTGATGACCAAGAAAACGAGTTGATTGAACGTATCCAATCGCAACTGCAAACAAAGTCCGTAAGCCACTTCTTACACGATGGCAATACTGGTATGACGCCGCATCTTGCGTCTATCGGCGGCTAACTTTATTCAATTTTTAGAGAGAGCTTGGTGCTAAGCTGGCTCTAACTTTTTCCGAATCGATACCAAGCGTATCAAAGCTAATTTAGAGAATAGGTGAACAAATGGGTCACGCTGAAAGCAAATTTCAACCTGCAAATATTGCCGTTCTAACGGTATCTGACACACGTACTGAAGAAAACGATACCTCTGGTCGTTACCTTGTTGAACACGCTCAAGAAGCGGGTCACAACGTGGTAGACAAACAAATCGTTATTGATGACATGTACAAGATCCGCGCGATCGTTTCTCAATGGATTGCCGATGAAAACGTCCAAGCGATCATGATCACTGGCGGTACAGGTTTTACCTCACGCGATAGCACGCCAGAAGCACTTAAGCCTCTATTTGATAAAGAAGTTGAAGGCTTTGGTGAGTTGTTCCGTATGGTGTCGTATGAAGAGATCGGTACGTCTACTATTCAGTCTCGTGCGATTGCAGGTTTTGCTAACCACACCGTGATCTTCGCAATGCCAGGTTCAACGGGTGCGTGTCGTACAGGCTGGACAAAAATTATTAAACAGCAGTTGGATGCAAGTCATCGCCCTTGTAACTTCATGCCACACCTATCTGTATAACCTTTCCTAAAAGCGAAGGAAAAACAATGACCCAATTTACACACATTAATGCATCTGGCGAAGCGAACATGGTCGATGTGTCTGCAAAAGCAGAAACCGTGCGTGAAGCTCGCGCTGAAGCATTTGTACACATGGCTCCAGAAACCTTGCAACTTATTGTCTCTGGCCAGCACCACAAAGGTGATGTGTTCGCAACGGCTCGTATTGCTGGTATTCAAGCAGCGAAGAAAACATGGGATTTGATTCCGCTTTGTCATCCGCTACTGCTTTCTAAAGTTGAAGTTCAACTGGAAGCTATCGAAGCAGAAAACAAAGTTCGCATCGAGTCTGTATGTAAACTTGCGGGTAAAACTGGTGTCGAAATGGAAGCGCTCACTGCAGCTTCCGTCGCTGCACTAACGATTTACGATATGTGTAAAGCAGTACAAAAAGACATGGTCATTGGTCAAGTTCGTCTATTAGAGAAGACGGGTGGCAAATCTGGACATTTCAAGGCGGAATCATGATTAAAGTACTCTTCTTTGCTCAAACCCGCGAGCTAGTGGGTATCGACAGCGTTGATTTGGACGGCCAGTTCGATACGGTCGAAGCCGTTCGCGCACATCTTGTCGAAGCGGGCGCAGAAAAAGCCGGCAAGTGGGATTTGGCGCTTGAGCCAGGCAAGCTGCTTGCTGCAGTGAACCAATCGATCGTCCCACTGGATACACAAGTAAAAGCGGGTGACGAAGTTGCGTTTTTCCCACCGGTAACGGGAGGCTAAGATGGATCCTCGTGTTTCTGTACAAGTTGAAGACTTTTCTATTGATCAAGAATATCAACGCTTGTCGGAAGGCACTGCTGCTGGTGCGGTCGTGACCTTTATCGGTAAAGTCAGAGATATGAACCTTGGTGACAACGTGATTGGCCTGCACCTAGAGCATTATCCGGGCATGACGGAAAAGAGCTTGAGCGATATTTGTGATGAAGCGGAAGCTCGCTGGCCACTGCTTGGCGTGCGTGTGATTCACCGTGTGGGTGATATGGACAGCGGCGACCAAATTGTATTTGTGGGCGTTTCTAGTGCGCATCGCGGCGCGGCATTTGATGCGTGCGAGTTCATTATGGACTACCTGAAAACCAAAGCACCGTTTTGGAAAAAAGAGCGCACAACTAACGAAGATCGTTGGATTGAATCGCGCGACACCGATCATCAAGCAGCGCAGCGCTGGGAAAAATAGAACCAGCCACTCGTTTTGACAAAAAATAAAAAGCTAAGTGTTAATCGCACTTAGCTTTTTTTGTATTTCGCGATTTGTTCAACCATATTGAAACGGTTCAATACTGCGATTCTTATCTTCGAAAACACCCGTGTTTTATCTCGGTGACATTGTTCACAATAAAAAATATCGAGCAATATATAAACGATTATTTGTTAGACTTCGTTTGTCACAAATGTTAAATAATATGCAAATATCCAGCATAAGATGCTATCAAATAGTTTAAATTTAGAGTAATCGAAAGTTTTGGCTGATAAACGTCAGTTACAGTCTTCATTTTACTAGTGAATGCTTTTGTATTGGAGTTTATTGCTAGATATGTGCGGTTATTACAGAATTATTAGTTTTTTTGCTACATTTTTATGGCAAATTACTTCAATGATTGCTAATGTGTGCCGCAGTCTCTGTAAGGTTTTAGGCTTTTGTGCTCAGAAAGTGCACTAAAAAAATCTAAAACGCTGACCGTTCCAGTCCCTTATAGAGAAGTCATGGATGCTAACGAAAAAACTTGGAGTTTTACGCATGTATAAGAATAAAATCACGCGCGCTTTATTTATTGGTGCTGGTCTTTCTCTTGCCCTAGCGGGTTGTGGCGACAATAAGCCAGAAGAAAAACAGGCGGCTCAGCCAGCACCTGCACCAGAAGCAAAAACTGATTCTTCAGAACCGAAACTAGCAGCAGTTCAAGAATTGGTGCGTGGTAACGGTACAGAAGTTGCGACAATAGACCCTCACAAATCTCAAGGTGTTCCTGAATCTCACGTGATTCGCGACCTACTTGAAGGCCTAGTAAACCAAGATGCAGACGGTAACACTATCCCAGGTGTTGCAGAATCTTGGGAAACTGAAGACAACAAAACATACACTTTCCACCTACGCAAAGACGCGAAATGGTCAAACGGCGATCCTGTAACAGCAGGTGACTTCGTTTACAGTTTCCAACGTGCTGTCGACCCTGCAACGGCTTCTCCATATGCTTGGTACATGGAATACACCAAGATGAAGAATGCGAAAGACATCGTTGCTGGCAAAAAAGACAAGAGCGAGCTGGGTGTTAAAGCTGTGGATGACCACACTCTAGTGGTAGAGCTAGATACAGCTGTACCTTACTTCGTGATGATGATGGGCCACACAACAGTGAAGCCTGTTCACCAAGCGACAGTAGAGAAGTTCGGCGATCAATGGACGAAGCCAGAGAACTTTGTTGGTAACGGTGCTTATGTTGTTGACAACTGGGTTGTGAACGAGCGTCTAGTATTGAAGCGTAACGAGCAATACTGGGACAACGAAAACACCACACTAGAGAAAGTTACTTTCCTACCGATTGAAAACCAAGTTGCAGAAATGAACCGCTTCCTAGCGGGTGAAATCGACTTCACGAACGAACTGCCAACAGAGCACTTCAAGCGTCTGAAGAAAGAGCACCCACAAGAAGTATCTGTGACGGGTAACCTATGTACTTACTACTACATCTTCAACACGAAGAAAGCTCCGTTTGATGATGTACGTGTTCGTCAAGCTATCTCTTACGCGATTGATCGTAACATCGTAACTGATGCGATTTTAGCTCAAGGTCAAAAACCAGCTTACTTCCTAACGCCAGAAATCACAGCAGGTTTCAACCCAGAAATTCCTGCTTACGGCAAAATGACGCAAGAAGAGCGTAACGCAGAAGCGGCTCGTCTATTGGAAGAAGCAGGCTACGGCGCAGATAATCCACTTAAGTTTAACCTTCTTTACAACACGTCTGAGAACCACAAGAAAATTGCGGTTGCTCTAGGCTCTATGTGGAAGAAAACACTTGGTCTAGACGTAACGCTAGAAAACCAAGAGTGGAAAACATACCTATCAACAAAAGACTCAGGTAACTTCGAAGTTGCTCGTGCTGGTTGGTGTGGTGACTACAACGAAGCTTCGTCATTCTTGACTCTAATGATGAGCAACAACACCACTGGTGGTATTCACTACGACAGCAAAGAATATGATGCAATTATGAATAAAGCGTTCAGCTCTACGTCAAACGAAGAGCGTCAGGCGCTTTACCTAGAAGCTGAGAAGCTAATGGCGAAGGATATGCCAATTGCACCTATCTACCAGTACGTGAAATCACGTCTACTATCTACGAAAGTGGGTGGCTTCCCATCAAACAACGCGGAAGAAAAGATCTACTCTAAAGATCTCTACATCACTGAGTAAATCTTCAATCAGATAGAACTATAAAAATTAGGCTCTGCATGTGAGAAATTGCATGTAGCGCCTATGTTCAGTCCAAAATAAATCGGACTATTCTTTTTCATTTAAATTGTCACAGACTGAAAGAGTGAGTTTATGCTTAAATTCATCGCAAAAAGGATATTTGAGGCGATCCCAACAATGTTGGTTTTGATCACCGTATCTTTCTTTCTTATGCGTTTTGCACCGGGAAACCCTTTCTCGACAGAACGTCCACTACCGCCAGAAGTTATGGCGAACATTGAAGCGAAATACGGCCTTGATAAGCCAGTATTCGAGCAATACACAACGTATTTGACCAACGTTCTGCAAGGTGATTTTGGTCCATCGTTTAAATACCTAGATTACACCGTAAACGAGTTGATCGCCGTTGCTCTGCCAGTGTCAGCGAAAGTGGGTTTTATCGCCTTCATCTTTACGTTGGTCATGGGCGTGACGGTCGGGACGATAGCGGCTCTCAAGCAGAATACGTGGGTTGACTACACCATAATGTCGACCGCGATGCTTGGTGTGGTTATGCCGTCGTTCGTATTGGCACCAGCTCTGATTTACCTATTCTCTCTACATTGGCACATTTTCCCTGCGGGTGGTTGGCAAGATGGTAGCTGGCAGTTTTTAGTGTTGCCGGTTATTGGTATGTCATTGCTTTACGTTGCAACGTTTGCCCGTATTACTCGCGGTTCAATGATTGAGACACTAAACAGTAACTTTATCCGCACCGCTCGTGCTAAAGGTCTGAGTTACCGTTACATCATCATCAAACATGCTCTCAAACCAGCACTTCTTCCTGTTGTTTCTTACATGGGGCCTGCTTTCGTAGGCATCATCACGGGTTCTGTTGTTATCGAAACCATCTTTGGTTTGCCGGGCATCGGTAAGCTATTCGTTAACGCTGCATTTAACCGTGACTACTCGCTAGTAATGGGTGTAACCATTCTGATTGGTTTCCTATTTATCTTATTCAACGCGATTGTAGATATTCTACTTGCAATGATTGACCCGAAAATTCGCTACTAACAGGGAAGTTTGGTTATGTTGACGAAAAAAGAAAACCTAGAAGCGATTGAAAAATTCTCTGAGAACTTAGAGATTGAAGGTCGCAGTCTTTGGCAAGATGCTCGTATCCGCTTTATGCGTAACAAAGCGGCGATGGTGAGCTTATTTATTCTTGTTTTAATGACGTTGGCGGTAATTGTTCTGCCGATGATCGCTCCTTACGCGTTTGACGATACTGACTGGTATGCAATGCACGTTGCGCCAAACTCTGAACATTGGTTTGGTACCGACAGTCTAGGCCGAGATTTGTACGTGCGTACTCTAATCGGCGGCCGTATCTCGCTAATGGTTGGCGTGATGGGTGCGTTCGTAGCGGTATTGATTGGTACACTTTACGGTGCGGCTTCTGGCTTCATTGGCGGTAAAGTTGACCGCATTATGATGCGTATTCTAGAAATCTTGTACGCTGTACCGTTCATGTTCCTAGTTATCGTACTTGTTACCTTCTTCGGCCGTAACATCATTCTTATCTTCGTTGCGATTGGTGCAATCGCATGGCTGGATATGGCGCGTATCGTACGTGGTCAGACACTCAGCCTACGTAGTAAAGAGTTCATCGAAGCGGCGCACGTTTGTGGTGTAAGTAACTGGAAAATCATCACTCGCCATATTGTACCGAACGTATTAGGTATTGTAGCGGTTTACTCTACGCTTCTAATTCCGAGCATGATTCTGACCGAATCATTCCTCTCATTCCTTGGTCTTGGTGTTCAGGAACCAATGACAAGTTGGGGCGCACTTCTACAAGAAGGTGCACAGACAATGGAAGTAGCAATTTGGCAGTTGGCATTCCCAGCGGCGTTCATGGTTGTGACTCTATTCTGCTTCAACTACGTTGGTGACGGCCTGCGCGACGCGCTGGATCCAAAAGACAGATAATTAAAAGATAAGATTAAGGAAGCAATGATGAGCTTATTAGATGTCAAAGATCTGCGTGTCGAATTTACCACCCAAGATGGTATCGTAACCGCAGTAAACGATTTGAACTTCTCTCTGAAGCAGGGCGAAACTCTCGGTATCGTGGGTGAATCTGGTTCAGGTAAATCACAAACTGTATTCGCAATCATGGGTCTACTGGCGAAAAACGGCAAGATCTCAGGCAGTGCGAAATTTGAAGGTCGAGAAATTCTTAACCTTCCAGAAAAAGAGCTGAACAAAGTTCGTGCAGAACAGATCGCGATGATCTTCCAAGATCCGATGACCTCGCTAAACCCATACATGAAAGTGAGCGATCAACTGATGGAAGTGTTGATGCTGCATAAAGGCATGGGCAAGTCAGAAGCGTTTGAAGAATCTGTTCGCATGCTTGAAGCGGTAAAAATCCCTGAAGCTCGCAAACGTATCACCATGTATCCGCACGAATTTTCAGGCGGTATGCGTCAGCGTGTAATGATTGCGATGGCGCTATTGTGCCGTCCTAAACTGCTTATTGCTGATGAACCAACAACCGCGTTGGACGTAACGGTTCAAGCGCAGATCATGGACTTGTTGAACGAGCTGAAATCCGAGTTCAACACTGCAATCATTATGATCACCCACGACCTAGGTGTTGTTGCTGGTTCATGTGACAAAGTGCTTGTGATGTACGCAGGTCGTACGATGGAGTACGGCAACGTAAACGAAATTTTCTACAACCCAAGCCACCCTTATGCGGAAGGTCTTTTAAAGGCGATCCCTCGTCTGGATACAGAAGGTGAAATTCTGCCAACCATTCCTGGCAATCCACCAAACTTGCTGCGTCTACCACCGGGCTGCCCTTACCAAGAGCGTTGTCATCGTGTGATGGACCGCTGTAAGCGTGAGGCACCAATCTTGACGCCATTTGGTGATGGTCGTCAGCGTGCATGTTTTTCTGAATGGGAGGCTTGGAACAAATGAGCGCAGATAAAAAGTTAATTCTGGATGTATCTGATCTGAAAGTTCACTTCAGCATTGCATCAAAATCAGCGTGGCCTTGGTCAAAACCTTCCAGCCTAAAAGCGGTAGATGGCGTAAATGTGCGCCTCTACGAAGGGGAAACGCTTGGCGTAGTAGGTGAGTCGGGTTGTGGTAAATCGACCTTCGCACGTGCCATCATTGGACTTGTTGAAGCGACCGATGGCGAAGTGGTTTGGTTAGGCCAAGACCTCACCAAAATGAAAGATGTACAGCGTCGTGAAACGCGTAAAGAAATCCAGATGATTTTCCAAGATCCTTTGGCTTCTCTTAACCCGCGTATGACGGTTGGCGACATCATTGCTGAGCCTTTAGAGACATTCTACCCAGAATTGTCTAAGCAAGAAGTGAAAGACCGCGTTAAAGAGATGATGGCGAAAGTTGGTCTATTGCCAAACGTAATCAACCGTTACCCGCATGAATTCTCAGGTGGTCAGTGTCAGCGTATCGGTATAGCACGCGCACTTATCCTTAAGCCAAAAATGATCATCTGTGACGAACCAGTTTCGGCGCTAGACGTATCGATTCAGGCTCAAGTTGTTAACCTTCTGAAAGAGCTGCAGAAAGAGCTAGGACTTTCTTTGGTGTTTATCGCACACGATTTGTCAGTGGTGAAACACATCTCTGATCGTGTTCTCGTGATGTATTTGGGTAACGCGGTAGAGTTAGGCGAAGCGGATGCGCTATTTGCAGACCCTAAGCACCCTTATACGCGTGCGCTGATGTCGGCGGTTCCAATCCCAGACCCAGAGTTAGAACGCAATAAAACCATCCAAATGTTGGAAGGGGATCTGCCATCACCAATCAATCCTCCTTCAGGTTGTGTGTTCCGTACTCGTTGCCCTCAAGCGACAGAAGAGTGTGCAAAAACCAAACCTACGATTGAAGGTACAGACATTCACGCGGTTTCTTGTATTCACGTGAGCGTGTAACCACCAAATGTTAGGTTAAGTAAATTCAGCCTGTGACGGGCTTAAGCGCGATTCCTTTTACTAGGGTCGCGCTTTTTTTATGCTCACTTTCTTTGAACACGAATTTCAATGCTCATTCGAATTTCTTGAACAAGATGTCCTAAGCGTGATGATTTTCTGTTTCTTATGAATCTCTAATATAAAGGGAGACATAAGAAATAGGAGAGCAATCATGGGTAAGTTGGTCGAAGGCGTATGGCACGATGTGTGGTATGACACAAAAGCGAATGGCGGGAAGTTCGTTCGTGAAGACGCTGGATTTCGTGACTGGATTAAAAATGATTCAGAGGCGGTATTCCAACCAGAATCTGGCCGTTACCATTTGTACGTTTCTCTCGCGTGTCCTTGGGCACATCGAACGCTTATCTTCCGTAAGTTGAAAGGTCTAGAGCCACACATTGATGTGACGGTTGTTTGCCCTGATATGCTCAGTCAAGGTTGGCAAATGGGTTTACCCGATCCGCTGTTTGGTCATACACGTATGCACCAAATCTACACTCAAGCGAAACCTGACTACACAGGGCGTGTTACGGTGCCAGTTCTGTGGGACAAAAAGACCAACACGATCGTGTCGAATGAATCGTCAGAGATCATTCGTATGTTTAACTCCGCATTTAACGATCTCACGGGCAATCATGACGATTATTATCCCGAGCCACTACGCGGTGTGATTGATGAATGGAATGATTACATTTATCCAAACGTGAATAATGGGGTGTACCGTTGCGGTTTTGCTACTTCGCAAGAAGCGTATGAAGAGGCTTTTGAATCATTGTTTTCGGCCTTAGATAAAATTGATGGTCATTTGGCGACCCATCGCTATCTAGCAGGCAATAAAATTACGGAAGCCGATTGGCGTTTGTTCACCACGTTAGTGCGTTTTGATGCCGTGTACGTTGGGCACTTCAAGTGTAATAAACAACGCATTGCCGATTACGTCAATATTCAGGGTTATCTGAAAGAGCTGTATCAGATTGACGGTATCGCCGATACCACCGATTTCTATCATATTAAGCGCCATTATTACTTCAGTCACACAGGGATTAATCCAACGCAAGTGGTGCCTAAAGGGCCTGATTTAGACTTTAGTTCTCCTCACCAAAGAGAAATGATCGGTTAGTTTGTAACGGTTCATCCAATACAAAGCCCTTAACGACGAACTGCGTTGTTAAGGGCTTTTATTCACGCTAAGTACTGGGAGATAGAGGGGCAATTTTAAAATATATGCTCGCCTTATTTAGCGCGGACGATGTCCATCACCAACTTACCGTCAACCTTTACTGGACCATCTTCTTTGGCTCCGAGTGAGTACTCAAATACGCCCGTCTTCATTCCACCTTTTTCTCCGTGGACCATTAGCATCAGCATGTCACCAGACTCAACCGGTTCCATCAAAATTGCATTCACGTTCTCATTTTGTCCCATTTTAAGCGGAGCATAGCCGATCACGGGGCCTGGCTTCATCGATTCATCTGTTCGGTGTACAACCATCCACCCGTTTTCGTCAGCATGAGCCATTTTTGCCGTTACCGTGCCCGCGGACATATCTTGATCTGCGCCTTCAATACTTGGGGAGGAAAAACTAAACGCAGAAAAACTGAACAGACATGCAGCTAAACCAAACTTTAGGAATGAGTTGTTGATGGAGTTGTTCATATGTATTCCTTACTTATGTGTGAGATTGCGTAATTGCATTCCATCTTCGTTACGTAGTTTCTCGTAAGAAAGTTCAGATGATATGAAAATAATGCCGATAAATTGAACAGGAGAGGGAAAATCGCTCCGTATTATTGAGCTCTGGTGATCGTTAAAAGCTAGGACAAGACCCGCTGGTAAGGCAGGAACGGTGGCCAGTTTCAGATTATCTTCTTGTCGTCACAGCTTCTTACCAATATTCAAATAAACTAATGATATGACAACCGCTTTTTAACGGGGTGATGCATGGATATCAACGAGTTTGCGACTGGCGAGCATCTTATCTGGAATCTGCTTATTGCCTTGCTATTGGGTGCGATTATCGGGACACAGCGCGGCTGGGTGATGCGAAATAGTGTTGAAGGTAGTCGTGTTGCTGGTATTCGTACGTTCTCTCTTGTCGGGTTACTTGGTGGTCTTGTCGCGATTCTTGCGGATCTCTATTCTCCTTTATTGCTTGGTTTTGCCTTGATTGCGTTGGTGATATTGGCGTGTATCGCGTTTGTCATGCAGCAGAAGAAGAGTCGCGATATCAGTATTACTGGCGTGGTTAGCTTGTTGGTGACGTTTGTGTTGGGCAGTTTAGCGGTGTCGGGAGAAGCGGTGCTTGCGGCATCTGCAGCTGTGATTACCGCAGTGGTGCTCGACAACAAACGAGAACTTCACCAAGCGTTGCAAAAATTACAGGAATACGAGCTAGATGCAGCGCTCCGGTTGCTGATTATCTCCATCGTGTTATTGCCGCTTCTTCCCAATCAATCCTATGGCCCTTGGAACGCTCTTAACCCTTACGAGATTTGGTGGATGGTTGTGTTGATTGCCAGTATTTCGTTTGTGGGCTATTTCGCAATCAAAATCGGTGGGGCGAAACGTGGCATATTGTTTACCTCCATTTTTGCAGGTTTAAGTTCTTCGACGGCGTTAACGCTGCAGTTTTCCCATCTTTCTCGGGAGCAAGCCAATATCAGCCCATTACTTGCCAGTGGCATACTCTTGAGTTGCGGCACCATGTTTCCTCGGCTGTTGATTATTCTGTTTGTGATTAATCCTCAACTTGTCTCGTTACTATGGCCGATTGTGATGGCCATGATGGCGGCGCTGTATTTGCCTGCTTGGTGGATATGGCGGCGGAGCGAAGTGGAACAGATCGAACAATCGAACAAACAGAGCAACCCACTCGCACTGCAATCGGCGCTGTTTTTTGGGATGATGCTGGCTGTGATTATGCTGCTGTCACATGCGCTTGCTGAGTGGTTCGGTAATGCGGGTGTCTTAATTTTATCGGCCCTTTCAGGGATTACGGATGTAGACGCGATTTCCTTGGCGCTCGGTCGTCAGAGCATCCAAATATTGAGCGTAACCACCGCCGCGCTGGGTATCTTAATTGCAGCATCGGTCAATACCATTGTTAAGATGAGTATGGTTGTCGCGATAGGAGACAAAAAATTATGGCTTAGGGTCGCGCCTGTGATGGTGGGATGTGTTGCCGTTGGGGCACTGATGTTCTTTGTCTTGTATTGAGTATCTGTTTTCTAAACCGTGTGTCTTGAACAACAAAAAAGCCCTCGACGAATCGAGGGCTTTGACTATTCATTCAAGCAGAGAAAAGAATTACTTCTGTTCTTGAGTTGCTTGGATTGCTGTTAGAGCGATGGTGTACACGATATCGTCTACTAGCGCGCCACGAGACAAGTCGTTTACTGGCTTGCGCATACCTTGCAGCATTGGACCGATAGATACTAGGTCTGCTGAACGTTGTACCGCTTTGTAAGTCGTGTTACCAGTGTTTAGGTCTGGGAATACGAATACTGTCGCTTTACCTGCAACTGGAGAGTTTGGTGCTTTAGAAGCAGCAACGTTTTCCATGATCGCAGCGTCGTACTGTAGAGGACCGTCGATGATAAGATCAGGACGTTTCTCTTGAGCCAGTTTTGTTGCTTCACGCACTTTATCAACGTCAGCACCCTTACCAGATTCACCAGTAGAGTAAGAGATCATTGCAACGCGTGGTTCGATACCGAATGCTGCTGCAGAGTCAGCAGATTGGATAGCGATTTCAGCAAGCTGTTCAGCTGTTGGATCTGGGTTGATCGCACAGTCACCGTATACCAGTACTTGATCAGGCAGAAGCATGAAGAATACTGAAGATACGATAGACGCGTTTGGTGCAGTCTTGATGATTTGGAACGGAGGAACGATAGTGTTCGCCGTAGTGTGAACCGCACCAGAAACTAGGCCGTCAACTTCGTTGTTCTCAAGCATCATTGTGCCAAGGAATACTGAATCTTGTAGTTTCTCACGAGCTACAACTTCAGTCATACCTTTCGCGCCACGTAGCTCAACTAGACGAGCAACGTAGTTTTCGCGAATAGCATCAGCGTCGATGATTTGAACGCCAGCACCTAGCTCAACACCTTGCTGCGCTGCAACGCGTTTGATTTCTGCTGGGTTACCTAGAAGCACACATTCTGCAATGCCGCGCTCTGCACAGATAGCCGCTGCTTTCACTGTACGTGGCTCATCACCTTCAGGAAGAACGATGCGCTTACCTGCTTTACGAGCAAGTTCAGTTAACTGGTAACGGAATGCAGGTGGGCTTAGACGACGAGATTTTTGAGTACCTTCCGTCATTGACTCGATCCAGTTACCGTCGATGTGACCAGCAACGTGCTCGTTAATGAACTCGATACGCTCTTTGTCGTCTGCAGGTACTTCAATGCTGAAGCTCTGTAGGTTTAGAGAAGTCTGCCAAGTGTTACCTTGTGCTTTGAAGATAGGTAGACCAGTTTCGAATGCTGGCTTACATAGACCTTCGATCTCACGTGGGATGTCGTAACCGCCAGTTAGCAGTACAGCACCGATATCAACGCCGTTCATTGCCGCTAGAGAAGCTGCAACGATTACGTCTGGACGGTCTGCAGAAGTAACAAGTAGAGAACCTGGTTTGAAGTGCTCAATCATGTTTGGCAGAGAACGTGCACAGAACGTGATGCTCTTGATGCGACGAGTGTTGATGTCACCTTCGTTGATGATATCTGCTTTCAGGTGCTTCGCCATGTCGATTGCACGAGTAGCAATAAGATCGATGCTCCATGGCACGCAACCTAGTACACGAATTGGAGAAGTGTTGAAGATTTCCATCACTTTCATTTCGTTTTGCTTCGCGCTGTCTGCATCGTCAAAGATTTCAGATAGGTCAGGGCGAGTACGGCCAGCTTCGTCAACAGGTGCGTTTAGCTTGTTGATGATAACGCCAGAGATGTTTTTGTTCTTAGTACCGCCGAAGTTAGAACATGCTACTTCGATGCGCTCTTTAAGTTGAGCTGGGTTATCAGTGCCTGGAGTAGCCACTAGAACAATTTCTGCGCCAAGTGTTGCTGCGATTTCAGCGTTCACTTGGTTAGCGAATGGGTGCTTACGAGTTGGTACTAGACCTTCGATAAGTGTTACATCCGCATCTTTATTGATTTGGTTGTAACGCTCAACAACAGTTTCTAGTAGCTCGTCCATGTTGTCGTTACCGATTAGGCTCTCAGCAACAGACATCGCCATAGGTTCACCGATCTTCATATCGCTGTTGTGGCCAACGATAGTAGAAGTCAGATCAGGTTGATCACCACCAGAACGTGGTTGAGAAATTGGTTTGTAGAAAGAAACCTTAACGCCTTTGCGCTCCATTGCGCGAAGAACACCCATGCTTACGCTAGTTAGACCAACACCAGCACTTGCAGGGATAAGCATAATAGTACGAGACATTCGTAGAGTACCTTTAGCTATTGGGGGATAAAAGCTCAACTCTTATTCCATGACGCTCGAAGAATAGGAGTTGAGCCCCTAAGAAATTCGTTGGATGAAAATCTGGCTAGCCGAGTGGCTAGCCAGAAAATTCAATTAAAGACCTGCTAGACGTGCAGTGTCTTCAGCAATAACTAGCTCTTCGTTAGTAGAGATAACCATTGCAGGGATACGGCTGTTTTCAGTAGTGATAACGCCTTCGCCGCCGAAACGAGCTTTAAGGTTAGCTTCGCTGTCTACTTCGATACCGAAGATACCTAGACGGTTTAGAACCATTTCACGGATAGGTGCAGAGTTTTCGCCGATGCCGCCAGTGAAAGTGATTGCGTCTAGACGACCATCTAGAGTTGCAGTGTAACCAGCAACGTACTTAGCTAGACGGTGACAGAACACGTCCATTGCACGAGTTGCTTCTTCTTTCTCACCGTAGTTGTCTTCAACGAAACGACAGTCAGAAGTCACTTCAGTTAGACCTTGAAGGCCAGACTCTTTAGTTAGCATTGTGTTGATTTTCTCAACAGAGTAACCAAGTGTGTCGTGTAGGTGGAAGATGATCGCAGGGTCGATGTCACCACAACGAGTACCCATTACTAGACCTTCAAGTGGAGTTAGACCCATTGAAGTATCTACAGATTGACCGTTCTTAACTGCACATACAGAAGCACCGTTACCTAGGTGACAGTTGATGATGTTTACTTCTTCAACTGGTTTGTTTAGTAGGCCTGCAACTTCACGAGTGATGAATAGGTGTGAAGTACCGTGCATGCCGTAACGACGGATACCGTGCTCTTTGTATAGGTTGTATGGAAGAGCGTATAGGTAAGACTCTTCAGGCATTGTTTGGTGGAAAGCAGTATCGAACACAGCAACGTTTTTAAGTGCTGGGAAAGATTTTTGAGCTGCTTTGATACCGATGATGTGTGCAGGGTTGTGAAGTGGTGCTAGAGTTGCACAGTCTTCGATACCTTTTAGTACGTCGTCAGTGATAAGTGCAGACTGAGTGAATTGCTCGCCGCCGTGTACTACACGGTGACCGATAGCAGCTAGGTTCTCAGAAAGCTCTGGCTTAGAAGCAAGAATAGTTTCTACCATGAACGCTAGTGCTTCTTCGTGTGCTGCACCGTTACCAAGTTGAGCTTCGTGTTTGCCATCAAGTTTCCACTTGATACGTGCTTCAGGAAGGTGAAGACATTCAGCAAGACCTGATAGATGCTCTTCGCCGTTCTCGGCATCAACAACAGCAAATTTAAGAGAAGAACTACCGCAGTTTAAAACTAAAACTAGCTTAGACATGTGTGACTACCTGTTATTCGTCTGATCAAAATCAGTTAAAGGATGAAAAATTAATCACAAGAATAGCCGATACCAGCAATGCTGCGTACTAATCTTGGTCAAAAATCGTTCTAATTCCATATAAAGAAATAGTGATGAACCCATCCATCACTATGATGCGATCCGTGCAGATAGATATCTCGGAGTTGCTTAAATTGTAAATAACAGCAACAATGAGATTGAGGGTCTGCAAAGGATAGCGATAATAGGCAATGATAACAAAAAAAATTTGAAAGAATATTAACTTTCATCAATTTTTTGCATCTTCAGTTGAAATGTTCAACTATTTTTTAGTGAGAGAGCGGTATGAGTAATAAAGTCGGATTGATCCATAGCCTGAAAGATGGCCAAAGTTACATGGAGATCTGGCCAGTTCGTAAAGAGCTGGGTGCCATATTTCCTGAGCAACGTATTATCAAAGCGACTCGTTTTGGCATTAAAGTCATGCCAGCTGTCGCTGCTATCAGTGTTCTCACTCAAATGGCGTTCAACAATTACAACGCGTTACCTCAATCTATCGTCGTAGCCCTGTTTGCTATCAGCTTGCCTTTGCAAGGTATCTGGTGGCTCGGTGCTCGCTCAAACACCAAATTACCGCCATCATTGGCTTCTTGGTATCGCGAACTTCATCAAAAAATCGTGGAAACAGGCTTTGCCTTAGAGCCAGTTAAAGCGCGACCTCGTTATAAAGAGCTCGCAATAATTTTAAATCGTGCTTTCCGCCAGCTTGATAAATCCTCACTAGAGCGCTGGTTCTAACTCATTTTAGCGTTCAACGATTTTTAAATGGAGTGTGCAATTGCCACTCCATTTTTTGTTTTGTCTATATCCTCATCGCGCAGTATGCGCAGTGGGGTTAAGCCTTTAGCCCGCAACCATCCTCTAGCTACGTTTGAGTGCATTACATTGTTGCGTAATAGAATGCGATCTTGCGATCACAAATGTTGCCTTAGTGTTAAATGTTTCTTTTCTTTACTAAGACTTAGTAGTAATAATAAAAATAAGATGCACAAGAAGTGCACAGATACGCAAACACAACATTACGCCTTCTCACATTTGATCTCATGAGTACCCACATATTGCTGAAGCTCGTGAAACAAGGACGAAGACACATCAAGGAGTTATGATGAAAACGAAACGTTTATTAGCCACTGCCGTTCTATCCGCTACTGCTATTCTTTCTTCCACCCATGTATTTGCTAATACCGCAACAGTTGCGGTTTCTCAGATCGTTGAGCATCCAGCTTTGGATGCCACTCGCCAAGGTTTGCTAGATGGATTGAAAGCAAAAGGCTATGAAGAGGGTAAAAACCTAGAATTCGACTTTAAAACAGCACAAGGTAACCCTGCAATTGCGGTACAAATTGCGCGTCAATACGTGGGAGAGAGCCCAGACGTGCTAGTCGGTATTGCAACGCCGTCAGCGCAGGCACTGGTTTCTGCGACTCGTACGATTCCTGTTGTGTTTACTGCGGTGACTGACCCGGTAGGAGCCAAGTTGGTTAAATCTATGAAGCAGCCGGGCAAAAACGTAACAGGTTTATCAGACCTGTCTCCAGTGGCTCAGCACGTGGAGCTCATTCAAGAAATCCTTCCTCAAGTCAAAAGCATTGGTGTCGTCTTCAACCCTGGCGAGGCGAATGCGGTGACGCTGGTTAATCTTCTAAAAGAAAGTGCAGAGGCGAAAGGCATTAAAGTGGTGGAAGCCACTGCTTTGAAAAGTGCCGATGTTCAATCTGCTACGCAAGCCATCGCAGCAAAATCAGACATCCTTTACGCGCCTACGGATAACACTGTAGCGAGTGCGATCGAAGGCATGATTGTCGCGGCGAACCAAGCGAAAAAGCCAGTCTTTGGCGGTGCAACATCTTATGTTGAAAAAGGTGCGATTGCTGGCCTTGGTTTTGACTACTACCAAGTCGGTGTGCAAACGGCAGATTACGTAGCAGCCATACTTGATGGTCAAGAGCCAGGAAAGTTGGATGTAAAAGTCGCAACGGGTTCGGATTTGGTCATCAATGAGAGCGCCGCTTCTAAGTTGGGCATCCAACTGCCGAGTTCTGTTGTTCAACGTGCGACTAGCATGCAGTAAATCACTTATCTTGAGGTAAGGACTCTTTCTCTCAAGCCCATTTGTCTCAGCATGAAAAATGGGCTCGTAAATCGTAAGTTTATGAGAGCAAAGTTTTTTCTGAGCGGATTGCTCTCTTTACCTCGACCTAAGTTGAAAGTTGTAACGTCAGATCGCTGCTAGCGATCTGAACATGCAGAAAGGAGCAGTTATGTCTGCATTTGCTTTTTTTGGTGCGCTTGAGATCGGCTTGATTTATGGTTTGGTTGCTTTGGGCGTCTATCTTACGTTTCGTGTTCTTGATTTTCCTGACTTAAGTGTAGATGGCAGTTTCCCTATGGGAGCTGCGGTTGCTGCGACAGCTATCGTTGCAGGCATCAACCCTTGGATTGCAACCGGTATGGCGATTATCGCTGGTGGCATGACAGGCTGGGTCACCGCATTTCTCGCTGTACGCTGTGGAATTTTGCATCTCTTAGCGTCCATCCTCACTATGATTGCCGCGTTTTCTATCAACATTCGCATCATGGGCAAACCCAATATGGCTCTTTTGGGTGAAGACACCATTCTCACTCCTTTTGAATCGATGGGCGATGCGATGTTTATTCGTCCGTTGGTCGTAGGCGTACTGGTTCTCATCTCTGCCTTTTTGGTGGTGCGATTGCTAAATAGCGACTTCGGCTTGGGCCTTCGAGCGACGGGTGTGAATGGCCGAATGGTGTCTGCGCAAGGCGCAAGCACAGGGTTCTACACCTATTTTTGTTTGGCGCTGTCGAATGGATTTGTTGGCTTCGCTGGTGCGCTATTTGCGCAAACCAACAGCTTTGCTGACGTAACATCAGGCGTTGGTACCATCGTGGTCGGCTTGGCTGCGGTTATTTTGGGTCAAACGCTCATTCCAGGTCGCAAAATTTGGGTTGCCGTTTGCGCCGTTATTTTGGGCTCGGTGTTGTATCGACTAGCCGTCGCTTTTGCGTTGAGTTCTGGCATGTTTGGCCTTCAGGCCTCGGATCTCAACCTTGTGACCGCAGTGTTGGTTGCGGTAGCGCTCATTGCGCCTAAGCTCAAGCAAAGTATGAAAGCCAAACAACGCGTAACGACTGCGAAACAAGCGGCATCTAAAAATGGTTCTGGGGAGGCGTTATGATTGAACTTAACAACATCCAAGTGACGTTCAACCCTAGTACGATTTTGGAAAATCGCGCGTTGAAAGGGGTATCGTTAGAGGTACCAGAGCACCAATTTCTAACCGTAATCGGGTCTAACGGTGCGGGTAAATCGACATTGCTCGGAGCGGTGACGGGTGAGACACCAATGATTGGTGGTCAAGTGATCATTGATGGCAGAGACGTCACCAAGCAGACGGTTGCCCAGCGCGCTACTCAATGTGCACGAGTGTTTCAGGACCCGTTAGCAGGAACGTGTGGTGAGCTAACCATTGAAGAAAACATGGCTCTAGCGTACATGCGAGGTAAAAAACGTGGCTGGGGGCTGGCGCTGTCTGCCAAACGTCGCAAGTTGTTCCAAGAACGCATCAGTATTTTGGGTTTAGGTTTGGAAGACCGATTGGGTGACAGTATTGGTTTGTTGTCTGGTGGACAACGACAAGCCGTGAGCCTGGTGATGGCGACGTTATCGGAGAGTAAGTTATTGCTGCTTGATGAACATACGGCCGCGCTTGACCCGCGTATGGCGGCTTTTGTCATCGATTTAACCAAGCGTATCGTCAATGAGTTTGATTTGACGGTGATGATGGTAACGCACTCGATGAAAGACGCGCTCGCTTGTGGCGACAGAACCGTCATGCTCCACCAAGGTGAAATCGTTCTGGATGTCGCTGGAGAGCAGCGCGCCAATATGCAAGTACCTGATCTACTAGACATGTTTTCTAAAGTTCGAGGCGAAGAACTTTCGGATGACAGTTTATTACTCAATTAAATAGCATGTCTGATTCGTTACGCGTTTCTTCGACATAGTCAGAGCCGCGACTACGCCTACCAAGTGTGATCCTCCTTGAGAAAATAGGTAAAACACCGAATTTCCAAGGCGGATTTTTTATCTCTCATTCTTTAATAAAATAGTGGCATATCTACCTATTAAAGAGTGCTTATTATGTCTTTGCCATTTCTCTTTCATAGCCAGACGGTTGATGGTTTAGCCTTCGATGGTAAACGCGTGAAGGTTTGTCTAAAAACAGAAGCGTTAACATTTGATGCTGTTTATGTGCGTATTGAGCCAGACAACGAAGAATACCTTGTTGCCATGGTGCAATGCGGCAGAGCTGGAGAGTTGCTGCTGTGGGAAGTATCGTTCGAGCCGAATAGAGATCGAGACATCACCCACTATGTATTTAAAGTCGTTAGAAATGGTCAGCAATATTGGCTAGACGCACGTGGCGTGCAAAAACGTATTCCGCCCAAAGAATTTCATTTCAAATTGAATGTAAACCATCAACCGCCAAAGTGGGTTCAAGAACAAGTTTTCTATCAGATTTTTCCTGATCGTTTTGCCGCGAGTCAAAGTGAGTCTGCGATTCGTGAAGCGTACTGCGAGTACGATCCTGATGCTGTGATTAAAATGTGGGGAGAACCAGTAGGGAATCACCAAAACTCTGGGGCACGTGAGTTCTTCGGTGGTGATCTAAAAGGCGTTGAGCAAAAGCTTGAGTACCTTGAGCAATTGGGTGTAACTGCATTGTACTTCAATCCGATTTTTTCCTCGCCAAGTAACCATAAGTACGACACCACGGATTATTTCACGATTGATCCTATGTTCGGCACTAACGAGCATTTTGCGTCATTGTGCGAAAAAATCCGCAGCAAAAACATGAAGATCGTATTGGATGCAGTCTTTAACCATACTTCTGTGCATCACCCTTGGTTTGATATTCAGCAGAAAGGGAAAGGCGCGTACGGGAATCCTCAATCCGATTTTCGCGACTATTACTTCTTTGATGGGAAGAGTAATCACTATATTGGCTGGAAAGGTATCGACAATCTGCCGGTATTGAATTTTGAGAATCACGAAGTCAGAGAATATATCTACCAAGGTGAGGCGTCGGTTATCAAACATTGGCTGAAGCCACCATATTCCGTGGATGGCTGGCGTTTTGATGTCATTCATATGCTAGGTGAAGGGGAGGGGGCGAAAAATAATGCTCACTACGTGAAAGCATTTCGCCAAGCGACCAAATCCGTTAATCCGAATGCTTATGTGTTAGGTGAGCATTTTTTTGAGGCGACTCAATGGCTGCAAGGGGAGCAAGAAGACGGCGCGATGAACTACTACGGTTTTGCCCACCCTGTTCGAGCGTTTATCGCGCATCAAGATATCACGTATGACCCAATCGATATAGATGGTTTTGAGTTCAAAGCGTGGTTGGATGAAGCCAGAGCAAAAGTTCCTTTTGCCAATCAGCTCTCACAACTCAATCAACTCGATAGCCATGACACGGCGCGTTTTCTCACCTTGGTGAATGGGGATGAGAAAAAAATGAAAATCGCGTTGGCCTTACTCATGACTTATGTCGGCGCGCCATGCATTTATTATGGTAGTGAAGTCGGTCTTGAGGGAAGCTTTGACCCAGATAACAGACGTTGTTTCCCTTGGCATTTAGTTCAGGGTTCGCATTGGATCCATCTGTACCAACAGTGGATTGAAATTCGCAAACAGTTCAAAGCCCTACAATCTGGCAGCATGCAATGGCTTTATTGCGACGAAAGAGCATTTGCTTATGCAAGACAGCTTGGTGAAGAGACGATCATTGTTGCAGTCAATATTGGTCTACAAGAAAGCACGATTGACTTACCATTGTGGCAGTTAGGCTTGAATGCGAAACACTTGCATCAATTATTAGATAAGTGTGAAATAATTGATTATGAAGGTCATGTTTCTGTCAATATGGCAGCATTAAGTATCAATTTGTGGCAAGTGAAGTGACACCGCATTCTATATTTATTAAAATTTGTGAATATGTTCATTAATAACTATAAACAGCCTCTTTAAGCCGATGCATATGAGAGGCGAACACTTAAACAATGGTACTCAATGGTTAACCAAAGGCGATTTAGCCTCTCATTTGTTGTTTTCTTTCCTTTAGTTCTATTCATTGTGGTAATGCTCGTTACTACAAAAAACTACTACGATGCAGTCAATCGCTATATTGATACTGAATATTCGCGTATCGATAGAGCGTTAACTCGTGGTATCAAAGTCTTAACTGCACTGGACTACAGCTTTACCAACTATTCAAACTTCGCGAACCCTCTTTCTGAAGAGCATAACTCTATTGTGAAAGGCGATATCTGCTATATATGGCCGATTGATGTTTTGCTATTGGAGAACGTTTACAGCGATGGACTGCCAGCGGTTGATGTTGATTACATGATCGTCGGCGAAAAAAGCTTGTGTCAGGCAGGGACGAAAATCAACAAACTTGCAGAACAAAAAGCAGGCTTTGCCCCTTCTTTGTCCTTCCTTCATGATATTGAATCCCACATTGTTGGTATCCATTACATCGATAAACGTGGTTATGTGATTTCGTCGCCCGATAAGTACGCGAAGAATTTTACTAAAGAGCTTTGGTCAACGTTAAAGGCGAGGCCATTCTGGCAAAAAACCGCGCAAGATAAGGTCAACATTACATTGGCTGGGCCTGGGCCGATGCTTGATTCCATGGAAGGGCAAATCATCAGTTTAACAGTGCCAATTTACGAAAAAGGCGTCCACCAAGGGGTGCTCTCGATTGATTTTGATGTCGATGCGCTGCTCACGACTTCTGAAAACCTTGTCGGGAAGCTGCACTTAGTTTCCAATTTCCAAACGATTCCTGAAGATGCCGTGCGGCTCAAGCCCATTGAAAAAGAGCGCTTGAGTGCCAATCACAGTATTTATTACGAATATAACTTATGGAGCGAGATTAAGAATTTAACGTTCTTTGAAAAGTACAGCATCATGGTCGCGGTCTTTATTTACGTATTGAGTACCGTAGTACTGTTTTATGTCAACATGCACACCGAACGTCGCTACTTTAAAGATCTTGCTGCAAGAGACCCAATGACAGGGCTGCTCAACCGCAGAGGAATGCAGGCCGTTTGGCGTAATAAAATGACGAAGAAGAACGTGGCATTGGCTGTGTTCGATATCGATAACTTTAAGACTATCAATGATACTTACGGCCATGATGTAGGTGACTCTGCGATTCAACTGGTCGCGAAGTGCATCCGAGACAACATTCGTCACAGTGACGTCGCATCTCGCTTTGGTGGCGAAGAGTTTATTCTTGCGATATACGATGAAGATATTGAAGGGATGAAGCACATTCTTGAGCGAGTCAAAAAAGCGATTGATGAACGATCACGACGAGTCACGAAGAATGGATTTACCGTGTCGGGTAGTGTGGTCTTTAGCTCTGCAAGCAAAGCAGAAAGCTTTGATGAACTGTTCAAGGCGGCTGATGAGAAGCTCTATGAAGCGAAAAGTACCGGAAAGAACAAGATTTGTTATTAGTTCGAGGCGCGCTTGCTAAAAAGCAGTCTGACAAATAGCTAAAAGGGCGATAATATCGCCCTTTTTTGTACTTGTCGTTCAACCATCACGCACAATTCGTGCATGTGGAGTGCTTAAGCCACTTGGCTTTGACGCGATTGGAGTTCATCGCGGTAGCGCTGGATGTGCTCAACAATCGGTGCTGCTTTATTAAATGTTCGGATTTCGCGGAATAATTCGTTAGCTTCTGGGTAAGATTGGCGCAGGTAAGCGAACCATTGCTTCACGCGGTTTGGATAGTACAAACCTTTATCACCCTTCATTTCAAACTTTGAGTAGTAGATCAGCAGGTCGACCACATCAGACCAAACCATTGGCGTGTGGTTGTGTTTTACCATGTTACCTAGGTTCGGAATGTTGAACGCGCCACGGCACACCATCAGAGAGTCGACACCAGTGGTTTCAATGCAGCGTTGACCATCTTCGAAATTCCAGATTTCACCATTGGCAATCAAAGGGATGGAGAATCGCTCGTGAATTTTATTGATGTATTCCCACTTGATTTCAGATGCTTTATAACCGCCTTGCTTAGTACGTGCGTGAACGGTCAGTTCATTCGCTCCCGCAGATTGAATCGCATCCACGATTTCAAAACAGTCTTCAGGGTTTTCCCAGCCCAGACGAATTTTTGCGGAGACAGGGATATTCGCAGGCACTGCGTCACGGCATGCTTTTACCACGCTATGAATCAACTCAGGATGCTGCAATAGCGCCGCCCCTCCTTTGCTTTTGTTGACCATTTTTGCTGGGCAACCAAAATTTAGGTCGATGCCGCGCGCGCCAAGCTCTGCTGCTCGGATTGCGTTTTCCGCCATCCAGTGAGGCTCTTGGCCTAGTAGTTGAACATGTACAGGCACACCAGAAGTGGTCTGAGAGCCTTGCATAAGCTCCGGACATAAGCGATGAAAGACATGGTCTGGCAGGACTTGATCGATCACTCGAACGAACTCCGTCACACACAGATCATAGTCGTTTATTTCGGTCAGGATTTGGCGCATCAAATGGTCTAAAACGCCTTCCATTGGGCCTAATACAACTCGCATAGTTTGCCTAATACAGTTTGGTGATAAAAAGGAGGGCGATTGTAGCGATGTCGGCTAAGTTTGTCATTAAAAGACTCGGCGCTGGCGCCAACTGGCATCTCACTTGTATTGGAGTATAATGCCGCCAAATTCATGGGAAACCAGATGTCATGCAATACACTTTGATTGAAAAAGGTGAAGTTCAACTTGATGAATCTTCGCTATTTATTGAAGGTGCGGTACTTGCCGCAAACCTAACCACAAAACCTTTGGCGCCAGAGGCCTGGCTTGAGCCGCTATTTGGTGAAGGTTTTAAATCGATTCAGCCAGCGGTCGAAGAGCAAATTCACAAGCAACATAACCGTATTTTACGTAATGAGTATTCAGCTCTAGAACTAACTGAAAAAGATCCTGAGCAGTTAGCCGATTTTGCTGAAGGTTTCATGTCGGTTTGGCCTTTGATTGAAGAGCAGTGGCAAGAGGTTGAGTTAAATGATGGTTTACAGCGTATGCTGCAAGCGCTGCTTACCACAATGATGCTAGCCATTGATGAAGAGTCTACTCAGCAACATATGCGTGACGCGGGCATTGAAACGCCGCCAGCCTTAACAGACCTTGTTGATCAACTTGATTTGATGTTAGTTGAAGTCGCATTGGGTGCAGATGAACTAATGGTCGGCAATAAATCTCAAAGCCTAAACCCATTTAAAGATGTAGGTCGTAACGATCCATGCCCTTGTGAGAGCGGTAAAAAGTTCAAGCAATGTTGTGGTAAGTAACACTATAAAAGCGAGTTACTGAATCGAACCCAATAAAAAGCCGACCCTAAGGTCGGCTTTTTCTCATCTATATTTTTATACGCCTTAACGAATTGGATTCTTACGTTTCACCGCTTTTTCTCATCTATATTTTTATACGCCTTAACGAATTGGATTCTTACGTTTCACCGGAAAGAACTGTGCAATCACGATCAACGCCAAAGCGACCAAGTTACCAGCGAAGATAACCACCAACCATTGTGGCATCGATAAGTCGAAGAACTGCCAAACAATTTTTGAACAATCGCCATACGCTTCAAACATCCAAGGAACCCATTGGTTTAACGGAGCCCAACTTGGGAAGGTGACAAAAAGATCACAAGTTGCAAATGGTGATGGATTGAACTGGTAATCAACATGCTGCATTGCAAGCATCAATCCTTTGTACGAGCTTAATCCCCAACCAATAAGCCCTAACCAGCGGAATAGTGCGTTGTTCGGTGCGATAAGTCCGATGATAGCTGCACCGCCAATACCCATCATTGCCACACGCTCATAAATACACATTACGCACGGGGCAAGCATCATTACGTGTTGGAAGTAGAGTGCGCAGGCTTCAAAAAATATGATGAACAAAAGAAGAAGCAACCACGATAAGCGTCCCTTCGAAAACTGGTTAAGTGATGAAAAAATAGTCACGGTTTCAATCCTGTCTGAAATAGAAAAAAGCTCTGAATACTCAGAGCTTTTTATCGTGTATAAGTTTCCTAATCAACTCAAATTTTAGTGTCCGCCAGACACAACTGGAGTCAGATCACCGGTATGAGGTGCAATCCAGCCCGCATCGTAGAAAGACGCTGTTGCTGGCTCTAGGAAGAACATGATGCCCATCAGACCTACAATCGCCAAAACGACAGTGTATGGCAATGCCATCACTACCATTCGACCGTAAGACAGACGAATTAACGGTGCTAGCGCAGACGTTAGTAGGAATAGGAAAGCGGCTTGACCGTTTGGCGTTGCAACAGAAGGTAAGTTTGTACCAGTGTTGATTGCAACTGCTAGCAGGTCGAACTGTTCACGCGTGATCAAGCCTTCCATAAGGGCTGATTTTACTTCGTTGATGTATACCGTACCTACGAATACGTTGTCTGAAACCATCGATAACAAACCGTTCGCAACGTAGAAGAGGGCAAGCTGTGTGCCTTTGTCTTCAACGGCTAACACGGCGTCAATAACCGGTTTAAATAGCTCTTGGTCAATGATTACTGCAACGATCGAGAAGAACACCGCGAGTAGGGCTGTGAAAGGCAGAGCCTCTTCAAATGCTTTGCCCATTGAGTGCTCTTCAATGACGCCAGTAAATGACGTTGCTAGGATAATGACAGACAGACCAATCAGGCCAACGGCTGCTAAGTGAAGCGCTAACGCGACAATCAGCCAAACGGCGATAATACCTTGTACCCACAGTTTTGCGACGTCTTGGTTTGTACGTGTCTTACGTTCTTCGCGGTCAAAGTCCACAAGGATTTTACGTACGTTATCAGGCAGTTGTGCGCCGTAACCAAATACTTTTAGCTTCTCAACCAATGCACAGGTAATAAGGCCACAGATAAATACTGGTAACGTCACAGGAGACATACGGATTAGGAATTCACCAAATAACCAACCCGCTTGGTCTGCAATGATAAGGTTTTGAGGTTCACCGACCATCGTTGTTACGCCGCCCAGCGCGGTACCCACACCAGCGTGCATAAGCAGCGAACGTAGGAATGCACGATAGTTTTCAAGGTCATCACGAGTCAGTTCTGTGATGGTGTCGTCTTGAGTATGGTCGTGATCGCCAATTGGGTTACCTGAAGCAACTTTGTGGTAAATCGAGTAGAAACCAACTGCTACGCTGATGACAACAGCGATTACTGTCAACGCATCTAAGAATGCTGACAAAAACGCGGCTGCGAAACAGAATGCAAGCGAAAGCAGAGTTTTTGAACGAATACCAAGCAGGATTTTGGTGAAGATGAACAGCAGAAGCTGTTTCATGAAGTAGATACCCGCAACCATGAATACTAAAAGTAGTAATACTTCTATATTCGCAACCAACTCATGTTTTACTTGCGCTGGGCTGGTCATGCCAATAGCAATAGCTTCAATTGCAAGTAAACCACCAGGTTGTAATGGGTAGCATTTTAAGGCCATTGCAAGCGTGAAAATAAATTCCGCGACGAGCAACCACCCAGCAACAAATGGATTTATTAGGAAGAAAACAATCGGGTTAATAATAAGGAAGGCTATAATGGCAACTTTGTACCAATCAGGCGCTTTACCAAGGAAATTCTTGATAAAAGCGTTTCCGAGCGATATCGGCATGATAATTCTCTTTATAACAATATTATGAATAGACACTACAATTAGCGCTCAAGTATCTGTTTGTTAGACTTATTAACTAGTCTTTTAAAACAATAACTTAGTAAAACAACAATCCTTTGTTTTATTGTAGTTTTGCCAAGTTACTTCCCCTGAACTCAAGCACCGCTCACTTTCGATCGCAAACTCTACACTCCGGCTTTTATTAGTCAATAACAAAACGTAATGCTTCCGACTAAAACTACTTTTTAAGTGTAATAACGCGATCAAAACGGCGTTACTATATCATGGAAAGCTTGAAAAAATCCCCTTGGATTTTAAATGACGCCAAGTGACGAGAAAAGATCAATTAAAAAGGAATATTAACCAGAGAATACAAATTTATTTTGCATATTATAAACATAAAAATGTGACGTACTTGTCGTTATTTTTTCTCTATTTGTGTTCGGTTTCTTTTTTATAAAATACAAATTTTACGGCTTTGAACTGCTTCACTAAGTATCCTAAATTCAGCGAACGTGTAGAGTATTAACTCTATATTGAGGGATCGTTTCAATAATTGATCGTAAATTTTCTCAAATCGTTAAGTAGTGGTATGATGAGTAGTATCGACCCTCAGAAATCAATATTGGATAAAAAGTAGAATGGTCATTAAGGCGAAAAGCCCTGCGGGATTCGCAGAAAAATATATTATCGAGAGCATTTGGAACGGCCGTTTTCCTCCTGGCTCAATTTTACCTGCTGAGCGCGAGCTGTCCGAACTGATTGGTGTTACTCGAACGACTTTACGAGAGGTTCTTCAACGACTAGCACGTGATGGATGGTTGACTATCCAACACGGTAAACCAACAAAAGTTAACCAATTTATGGAGACATCTGGTCTGCATATCTTGGATACGTTGATGACGCTAGACGTCGATAATGCAACAAATATTGTAGAAGATTTGCTTGCGGCACGTACCAACATCAGCCCTATCTTTATGCGTTATGCATTCAAGGCGAACAAAGAAAACTCTGAGCGTACAATCAAGAACGTAATTGAGTCTTGTGAAGCGCTTGTGAATGCATCGTCTTGGGATGATTTCATTGCCTCTTCTCCGTATGCGGATAAGGTGCTTCAAAGCGTTAAAGAAGACAACGAAAAAGATGAAGCAAAGCGTCAGGAAATTTTGATCGCGAAAACATTTAACTTTTACGATTACATGTTGTTCCAACGCTTGGCATTCCACTCTGGTAACCAAATCTACGGTTTGATTTTCAATGGCTTGAAAAAGCTGTATGACCGAGTTGGCAGTTACTACTTCTCTAACCCGGCATCACGTGATTTGGCGCTAAGATTCTACCGTCAACTGCTAGAAACTTGTGAAACGGGCCAGCGTGAACAATTGCCAGTTGTAATTCGCCATTACGGCATGGAAAGTGCTCAAATCTGGAACGAGATGAAAAAGCAGCTACCAACCAACTTCACTGAAGATGATAGCTAAGCATTGAGTGAGCAAAGTTAGAAAAAACCGCAGGCAATGCCTGCGGTTTTTTATTGCTCGTTACTTACGGCTTTTGATCTAGTTCCTCATGCAATTATGTCGAAAAATGAGTCTTTCAGGCTAATGAGAGTCTGGGCAAAGGCAAATACAGTGTTTCGACAATATCTGATAGCACGTGATCATAGGTATTGAAAATCGTCAGTGACAGATCTGAGGTGATGCCATAAAGTTCTTCTTCTGTTAGTCCTGTGTGTTTTCCTTCGACATAGTCGTTTAACGCTTGTGTCGAACGTACGGAGATCGGCGCTGCGATAGTCAATGGTGCTATTACCGCTAACTGATTCAGTTTACGTGTCATTACAGATGCGTAGTTCTTTACTCGAACGCTTCCTCCTTGTTCGTTTAAGTCTTGAATGCTAATACGAAGTTGAGTCAAGGTTTCGAGGCTATCGATAATGGTTTGCCAATTCATGTGGTACTCATCATGCAACTCATCTCGTTGCTCAACTGCTAGCCACGCAATAGTGACTTCATCCATTAAGAACAAACAATGTCGAATCAGCTTTCCGTGCTCCATTTGATTTCTCGCGATGCTGTTTTCCTGCCATTGTTCTAGCAACTTACTGACTTTTATCTGTAACACACGATACATGGGTTTATTTTCAAAGCGCGATGTTTCCAACAAAAGGTGCAGCTTGTTGTTGAGAGCATGATGGATCTCTTCTATTTCTCGCTCATAGTTTTGTTGGGATTGAAGGGAGTAATGTGTGATTGCTCGATGACGTCTAAGCAAGTTAACGACATCGCGAAGTAGGGTAAGCAACTGATACTTTCGTGCATGTTGCTGTTCGCGTTTCGTGGAAAGGTGGTAAATGCCGGCTAATATGGCGACGGATAATAACGTTGAAATCAAAACAAACATAACCAACTCCTTGTTAGTGTTTGGACCTAGCAAGAAGGAATTAGCAGTTTTGATGCCAATTAAAATCACTTTAAAAACAAGTGGTTAAAATTTAAACCTAAATGTTTTGCGCGTTATTGGTGCAGAAGCTCCCCAATAATGTGAATTTGATCAAAAAAATCCCCGCCGAGAGAGGCGGGGATTTAACTCATTTCAAGCGTAACGTAAGGGAGTTACATTACGCGCATACCAGGCTGAGCGCCTTCGTGTGGCTCAAGAATCCATAGGTCGCTACCACCAGGGCCTGCCGCTAGGATCATGCCTTCAGACATACCGAATTTCATCTTACGAGGTTTTAGGTTCGCTACCATTACGGTTAGCTTGCCTTCTAGCTCTTCAGGTTTGTAGGCTGATTTGATGCCAGAGAAAACTTGACGAGTTTCACCACCGATGTCCAGTTGGAACTTAAGCAATTTGTTTGCTTTAGGCACTTCTTCACAAGAGATGATGCGAGCGATACGCAAATCCACTTGAGCAAAAGTATCAAACTCAATCTCGTCCGCGATTGGGTCTTTGCTTAGCTCAGTTTCTGTTTTAGCCGCTTCAGCTTTCTCTTTCGCTGCCATTTCTGCTGCAGCGTCTTCTTTCGATGCTTCGATCATCGCTTCGATGTTCTTTGGATCGATACGGTTGAATAGCGCTTTGAACTTAGTGATTTCGTGGCCTGTGAGTGGCTGAGCAATGCCTTCCCAAGTTAGCTCTTGGTTTAGGAATGCTTCAGTACGTGCAGCAAGAGCTGGCATTACTGGTTTCAAGTAAGTCATTAATACTCGGAACAGGTTGATACCTACAGAACAGATTTCTTGTAGTTCCTGATCTTTGCCTTCTTCTTTCGCTACAACCCAAGGGGCTTTCTCGTCAACGTATTGGTTTGCTTTGTCTGCTAGTGCCGTGATTTCACGGATAGCACGGCCAAATTCGCGAGCTTCAAAAAGCTCTGCGATACGGTCAGCCGCTGCCACGAATTCGTTGTAAAGCTCTGGTTCAGCGAAGTTGTCAGACAGTTTGCCTTCGAAACGTTTAGCGATGAAGCCTGCGTTACGAGATGCTAGGTTAACGATCTTGTTGACTACGTCAGCGTTAACGCGCTGAGTGAAGTCTTCAAGGTTAAGATCTAGATCGTCAATACGGCTGTTTAGTTTCGCTGCGTAGTAGTAACGTAGACATTCTGGGTCTAGGTGATCGAGGTACGTGCTTGCTTTCACGAATGTACCTTTCGACTTAGACATTTTCGCGCCGTTTACCGTTACGTAGCCGTGTACGAATACGTTGTTTGGTTTACGGAAGCCAGAACCTTCAAGCATTGCAGGCCAGAATAGGCTGTGGAAGTACACGATGTCTTTACCGATGAAGTGGTAAAGTTCAGTTTTACTGTCTTTGTTCCAGTATTCATCGAAGTCTAGATCGTCACGTTTGTTACATAGGTTTTTGAATGAGCCCATGTAGCCAATAGGTGCATCTAGCCATACGTAGAAGAACTTGTCTTTTTCGCCTGGGATTTCGAAGCCAAAGTAAGGTGCGTCACGCGAGATATCCCATTGTTGCAGACCGGATTCAAACCACTCTTGCATCTTGTTCGCGGTTTCTGATTGCAGAGAACCAGAGCGAGTCCACTCTTTTAGCATGCTTTCAAACTGAGGCAGGTCAAAGAAAAAGTGCTCAGAATCTTTCATTACTGGCGTCGCACCAGAAACTGCAGATTTAGGATTGATCAGTTCTGTCGGGCTGTAAGTCTCGCCACAGTTGTCACAGTTATCACCGTACTGATCTTCAGACTTACACTTAGGACATGTACCTTTTACGAAACGATCCGGTAGGAACATCTCTTTTTCAGGGTCGAAAAGCTGAGAAATAGTACGGCTAGAGATAAAGCCATTTTTCTTTAGCTCTAGGTAAATGTGAGATGCCAGTTCGCGGTTCTCTTCTGAGTGCGTGCTGTGGTAGTTATCAAAGCTGATATCAAAGCCAGCGAAGTCTTTTTGGTGCTCTTCGCTAACAGCGGCAATCATCTCTTCTGGAGTAATACCCATCTGTTGCGCTTTAAGCATGATTGGCGTGCCGTGAGCATCGTCAGCACAGATGAAGTTTACAGTGTTGCCGCGTAGGCGTTGGTAACGAACCCAAATGTCCGCTTGGATATGCTCAAGCATATGGCCAAGGTGGATCGAACCGTTAGCGTACGGAAGGGCACAAGTTACCAGCAGTTTCCTTGAAGGAAGGTGTCTTGGATCGTTTGCCATACTTAATATTCGCTTTTCTTGATAGGTATAAAAAAATTTTGATGGATAATACTACCCCATGAACTCATTAACTCCAAGGTGTCAAACCGCGGAATGCCTTAGTTTTTTTAGGGTTCTGGTTATGTCGGGTCGGTGGTAGCATGGTACTCAAAAGGAGGACTTATGCATCAGTTCACTTCAAAACAAGATTTTTGTCATTGGTTTAATCAATTTCAACATCCACAGTTAGTGGAAAACTGGGCCGATATTCACGGCGTTGTCACCATCACCGCTCAAGGTGAGGTGAAGATTACATTGCCATTTGCTAGTAATGAGCTTCAGCGCACATTGCAAGAATGGATTCAACAACAGCAAGCATCCAAAGCTGTAGCCGCGTTTCCGTTTCACATTGAACTCGGCGTAAAAGCACTAGAAACGCAGGTTTCTAATGCGGTGAAAGGTGTGAAGAATATCATTGCGGTGAGCTCTGCAAAGGGTGGGGTGGGCAAATCCACAACAGCCGTTAACTTAGCCTTGGCTATCGCGCAGTCGGGATCGAAGGTTGGCCTATTGGATGCCGATATATACGGTCCATCGGTTCCGATGATGCTCGGCCAGGAAGATGCGAAACCAGAAGTTCGTGATGGCAAATGGATGGAGCCTATTTTTGCTCACGGCATCTATACTCATTCTATTGGCTATTTAGTTAATAAATCTGAAGCGGCAATCTGGCGTGGGCCTATGGCATCTAAAGCGTTAGCTCAGCTATTGAATGAAACCGATTGGCCAGAGCTGGATTACCTAGTGATAGACATGCCACCAGGCACGGGTGATATCCAATTGACGTTGTCACAACAGATTCCTGTTACCGGCACGGTTTTGGTGACGACGCCGCAAGACTTAGCATTGGCAGATGCGCGTAAAGGCGCAGCAATGTTTAGCAAAGTGAATGTGCCAGTAGTTGGTGTGGTCGAGAATATGAGTTACCACATTTGTAGCCAATGCGGTGCGACTGAGCATATTTTTGGTATGGGTGGTGCGGAGAAAATGTCCCAAGAATTTGGTTTAGCTTTGTTGGGTCAAATTCCGCTGCATATTTCTATGCGTGAAGACATTGATGCAGGTGTGCCAACCGTCGCGAGACGACCTGACAGTGAGCATTCAGGCTACTACAAACAGCTTGCAGATCGAGTGTGCAGCACGATGTTTTGGCAAGGTAGAGCGAAACCAGATGCAATCAGTTTTACAATGGTGAACTAAGTTTGGTGGTTGAAAATTGGGCGTTTAAACGTTTGCCTGGGGTTTGTTACTCTAGGCTTGCAGAAACTTATGACTAAACTCTAATTCCAGCTAGTAACTACGGGGTGAACTCCCTATAATCAGGCGGTTTACCTAATTTACACTAATACAATGTGCGCTTAGTGGCGTACTGCTGTATTAGCTTATGACACCAATTCAATTCATCGGGTGCAAGAATAATGTCTGATAATAATCAATGCGTAATCGTCGGTATTGCTGGCGCGTCTGCTTCTGGAAAAAGTCTGATCGCGAGCACAATTTACAATGAGCTTCGCGCGAAAGTGGGCGATCATCAAATTGGTGTAATTAAGGAAGATTCCTACTATAACGATCAAAGCCACTTGAGCATGGAAGAGCGTGTAAAAACTAACTACGATCACCCGAACGCGATGGACCATGAACTGCTTTGTGAACACCTTGAAAAATTAACAAAAGGTGAAGCGGTTGAAGTACCAGAGTACAGCTACTCAGAGCATACTCGTACTGATGCAACAACCACTATGACACCAAAGAAAGTGATCATCCTAGAAGGCATTCTACTGCTGACTGACCCTCGTCTTCGTGACCTGATGCACGCGACTGTATTTATGGATACGCCTCTGGATATCTGTCTGCTACGCCGTATCAAACGTGACGTTGAAGAACGTGGCCGTACAATGGAATCGGTACTTAAACAATACCAGCAAACGGTTCGTCCGATGTTCATGCAGTTTATCGAACCTTCTAAGCAATATGCGGACATCATCGTACCTCGTGGCGGTAAGAACCGTATCGCGATCGATGTACTAAAAGCTCACATTGCAAAACTTTTGAAAGCTTAAGTCTTTAGACGGCTATATCGCTTTATTTTTATGATAAGAAGTGGCACTTTAGGTGCCACTTCTTTTTTGTTTTTAAATTAGTCAGTTGCATGTCAAAACCGGATGATTTTCACGCTTTTGTGGAACTCTCGGCGGTAAATCTAGTCTGCGCTTATAATTTTAAAAACACACGAGCAAGGAAAAACAAATGAAGAAACTGCTCTTAGTTCTCGCGATACCTGTTGTGGTATTTGTTGCTGCAATTTTAGCGTTAACTATTTTTGTCAATCCAAACCAATTTAAGCCACTGATTGTTGAGCAAGCACAGAAACAGACAGGGTTAGAGTTGGTGATTGAAGGGGATATCAGTTGGCAATTCTTCCCATCAATTGGTTTTGAATTGGGAAGAACCGAACTGCGTAACCCGCAAGGTTTTAGTCAGCCAAATCTTTTTAAAGTCGATACTGTCGGTGTTGATGTTTCTGTCACACCACTTTTTAGCAAACAACTTGAAATCGGTAACATTACTTTAGATGGTGCGGAGTTCTACGTTGAAACGAAGAAAGACGGCAGCAAGAACATTGATGCTTTAACGAAAGCGCAAACTCAACAAGCAGAGCAACCGAAAGACACTGCGCCAGAGCCAAGTGGTGAATCGCAGTCTGCAGGCTCAGATTGGAGTATCAACCTGGCTGGCGTTACGGTTTCTAATGGCTCACTAGAAATTCAAGACAAGCAAGCCGGCAATTACACCAAGCTGTATGACGTATCGTTGAACCTTTCTGAATTTGCTTTTGACCGCTGGACGACAGCTGACTTTGGTATGAAAGGCGAGATGAATGACCAGAAGTTTACTGCAGAAGGTAAGGCTGACTTTAAACTGGCGAAAGGTCTTGCAAGTTATGCGTTGAAGAACATCAATGTTGATGCGACGTACACTGATCCAAACAACACTATTGAATCGGCAAAAATTGGCTTAGATACATTTGAATTCGATAAAGTAAACAATCTTAGCTACGCGCTTAAAGGCAGTGCGGCTGGTATGAAGCTGGACATGCAAGGCGGTGGGCAGCTTACGGTTGACCAAGCGATTAGCAAAGTGTTGTTGAATAAGCTTACGCTGAAATCAAGCTTTGAAGGTGATGCTTTGCCACAATCACCAATGAAAGTTGATATGGTCTCTGACCTCTCATTTGACCTAAACAAAAGCCACCTTAGCTTTATTCTAGAGAAGTTAACCGCAAACGCGATTGCATTGGATGGTAAAGCCGATGTGACATTGGGAGACATTCCAAAAATACGTTTTGCCCTTCATAGCCCTAATATCGATTTAGATGAATTCTTAGGCTTGGATAAACAAGCACCAGCAAGCGAAAAGCCAGCCTCTGGTGGTAAGAGTGCATCCGCGGGGCCTGAAGTTGAGCCGGATCTTTCAGCACTGAAAACGCTGGATGTCAAAGGTGATATCACCATCGATAAGTTCAAAGCGGCTAACGCGAAAATGGAAGCGGTAAAAGCGAGCTTCACTGTCAATCGTGGTGTGTTTGACCTCACATCATTTAGCTCGAAGTTGTACCAAGGCACAATTTCAGCAACAGCAAGACTAGATGCACGTAAGACGCCAGCGACTTACAGCGTGAAAAAATCAATCAAAGGTGTGAAAGTTCAACCGCTACTGATTGATGTTGCTAACAACGACAAGTTAGAAGGTACGGGTAATATCGACGTGAATGTCCAAGGTAGCAGTTTGACGCCGACAGGTATCAAACAGAACCTGGCTGGTACGGTAGTGATTAACTTTGCTGATGGTGCGGTAAATGGCATCAACGTTGCTCAATTGATTCGTGAAAACTACGCGCGATTCAAAGGGCAAAAAGTTGAAAGTACCAACGAAGTGAAGAAAACAGACTTCAGTGCGATGACCGCGACGTTGAAACTAAACAAAGGTGTGGTATCAACGGACAACTTACATGCTCAATCACCGTTACTACGTGTGCGTGGTAAAGGCAGTGCAAACTACATCAATGAGACGGTAGACTTTACTATCAGTACTTCAATTGTGGGTACGCTAGAAGGCCAAGGTGGTAAAAACATCGATGAGCTGAAGGACATCACGATTCCAATCAATGTGTCTGGTAAGTGGGCGGACCCTAAATTCAAACTCGTATTCGATGATGTTCTTAAACAGAAAGCTCAGAAAGAAATTGACCGTGGCGTAGAGAAGCTAACGGACAAAATCAAAGATGAGAAAACCAAAGAAGCGGTCGATGGTCTGTTGAAGAATCTTTTCAACTAACCACGTGTTGAAAGTGAAAGGGTTGGCATTGTGCCAACCCTTTTTTCATTGTGCTGCAAGCTTTACCAGTCGACGCCTTTCAGCGCTTTTACGCCAGATTCAAATGCGTGCTTTACATTCTTCACTTCAGAAACGGTATCGGCCATTTCAATTAGAGTGCGATGTGCGCCACGACCAGTAATCACAACCGACTGCATTTTTGGGCGATTGTTTAACGCTTCGACCACTTCGTCCAAATCGATGTAACCGTAACTCACCATGTAAGTTAGCTCATCGAATAAGATGACATTAATAGAGTCGTCTTGCAGCATGCGCTTACATTCTTTCCAGACCAGTTGCGCTGCTTCGGTATCGGCGGCGGCAATTCTACTCCCAATTTTTCTAGCAAGTTGCGCTCGCCGTTGTCCCAAGTGCCTTTGATAAATTGAGCCACTGAACACTTAAGGCCGTGACCGACGGCGCGAGCAATCGTGCCAAAGCCCGATGTCGATTTACCTTTACCATTACCAGTAATGATCAGCAGTAGACCTTTCTCTTCTTGAGCGGCCGCAATTTTTGCGTCTACCTGTTCTTTTACTTTTTGTTGGCGTGCCTTATGGCGTGCTTCTTTATTTTCTTCGATAGACATAATACTTCCTTAAATCCGTTTCGTGCTTTGCCCGCGGTAGCTTGGGTTCATTGAATTATCTCGCTATGATAGACCAACATATCGTGAAGAAAAACCATCGATAATTCAGGGAATAAAATGAAGAGAATACTCGTTGTTTGTATGGGAAATATTTGCCGTTCACCAACCGGTGAGGCCGTTCTGAGAGCTAAAGCGAAAGAGTTAGGTGTCGATGTCGACATTGATTCGGCTGGGACAATTGGCTATCACACCGGAAACACGCCAGACTCAAGAGCCATGGCGGCAGGGAAACAACGTGGCTATTCGTTTAAAGGAATGCGAGCACGCCAAGTGTCAGTGCAAGATTTCGAAGACTTCGATTTGGTACTGGCTGCGGATAAAGCAAACTTGGCTGACTTACTCGATATTTGTCCTGTAGAACATCGTCATAAAGTCTCGCTATTTTTAAGCCACTCTAATTCGAGTTATGACGAGATCCCAGATCCTTACTATGGTGGAGATGATGGATTTGAGTTGGTATTGGACTTAATCGAAGAGGCGTCGGTAGCGGTTTTGCAGAAGCTGTAATTATCACGATATCAGATAAATAATAAAAGGGATGAGCATTGCTCATCCCTTTACGCATAGATTAGCCAGCTAAAATGTCGGTTGCGACTTTGTAGCTAGGGTCTTCTTTCACGTTGATTTCGACTAGACTGCCAGCTTTGTCGAGTAGTTTGCGACAATCCGGACTTAGGTGACGAAGGTGAAGCGTTTTGCCGATGGAAGCGTAGCGCTCTGCTAGCGTTTCAATTGCCTCAATTGCCGAGTGGTCTGTGACGCGAGAGTCTGCGAAATCGACAATCACATCTTTAGGATCTTCTGGCGCATTAAACAGCTCGAGGAAGTTTGCTGCTGAACCAAAGAAAATTGGACCGTGAATTTTGTACTCTTTTGAGCCTTCTGCGTTCAAGCAAGTATCTGCGTAAATGTGCTTCGCATGTTGCCATGCAAACATCAGCGCTGAAGCGATTACACCAACCGCGACCGCAACAGCAAGGTCAGTCAGTACTGTAACGACGGTTACTAGTACGATAACGAAGAAATCTTGCTTTGGTACACGGCGAGCCAACTTAAATGTTGCCCATTCGAATGTGCCAATCACAACCATGAACATCACACCAACTAGGGCTGCTAGTGGAATCATTTCAATCAACGATGACGCAAACAAAATGAACATCAGCAGAGCTACAGCCGCTACGATGCCAGACAGACGGCCACGGCCACCGGAGTTTACGTTGATCATTGACTGCCCAATCATTGCACAACCACCCATCGCGCCGAATACAGAACATGTCATGTTTGCCATGCCCTGACCGATACATTCGCGGTTAGATTGGCCACGAGTATTCGTCATTTCGTCTAAAACGGTCAGCGTTAGCAAAGATTCAATTAGGCCGATGGCCGCAAGGATCACTGCATAAGGCAAGATGATTTGCAGAGTCTCTAGCGTAAATGGCACTGATGGAATAGAGAAGGTTGGCAAAGAGCCTGCTAGTGTAGCGGCTTCATTACCTGACATAGAACGTAGGAAGTCGACAACTGTACGTGTCTCTAGATCTAACCCAACAACTAGTGCAGTCACGGTTACGATAGCAACAAGTGAAGATGGCACTGCTGTTGTAATTTTCGGCAAGAAGTAGATGATCGCCATGGTCAGCGCAACCAAACCTAGCATTAACATCATTTGATCTTGTGGAAGCCAAGTCAGCACGCCATTCATGTCTGGAGCCTTGAATTGTCCCAATTGCGCGAGGAAGATAACAATCGCTAGGCCATTAACAAAACCAATCATTACAGGGTGTGGAACGATTCGAATGAATTTGCCCAATTTAAATAAACCGGCAGCAATTTGCAAAATACCGGCCAACATAATGGCAGCAAATAAGTACTGAACACCGTGGCTCGCAACAAGAGAGACCATTACTACAGCCATTGCGCCTGTAGCACCAGAGATCATGCCTGGGCGACCACCAAAGATTGAGGTGATAAGGCCAACGATGAATGCTGCGTACAGACCAACCATTGGGTCTACACCAGCAACGAATGCAAATGCTACGGCTTCAGGGACAAGTGCCAGGGCAACCGTCAAACCTGATAGCACGTCATTTTTAATAGAGTGCTTAGAAAATTGCGGGAATTCGAACATGTTTGTCTTTAAGTTCTCGTTGAGATGAGTTTATCCCGACACATATTCGTATTTGCATTAACCACTAAGTGATGAAAATACATTCAAGGTACTTAGTGTAAACCGTAGTAATAAAAGAGCAGCAGTAGAATGGTGTCGAAAACTTGAGTTGGCGAATGCTACCGAAAAGTGTGATTAAGTTCAAGAATGATACGGATAATGAACCACAAATGTGATCCGTCGTTGATATTAATATGACCAATTACGCTAGACCGAGAACAAACAAAAAAGGCCACCTTTCGGTGGCCTTTTGATTCTAGCTTTCAAGCTATCGCAATGATATTCAAACTTAGTTGAAGTTTGGCTTTGTCATTGCTGCAGAGGCGCGGTTTGTTGCCACTTGGCTACCAGCACCTTTAGCTTGGTAGCGTTCAGCTTTAAACGGCGCTGCGGCTACTTCGATTTCACGTAGTTCTTGAGGGCCAGGTGCTTTTGTCATTGGTGCGCTAGCTCGTGGCTTAGCAACAACGTTGATAACTTCAGCTTTCATCTCTGGCGCTGCTACTGGAGTTTCAACGGCAACTTCTGTTGCTGCTTCTTCCACAGTTTCTGCAACGACTGGCTCTTGAACCGGAGCTTCTTCAACAACTGTTTCTGTTGTTGCTTCCGCAACAGGTGCTTCAGCCACTTCAACGATCGGCTCTACAGGAGCTTGATCAACCGCTACTGGCTCTGCCTTTTCAGGCGCTACAGCTTCAACAATCGGTGATTCAGCTTTAGCTTCTACTGTTTCTTGAACTTTAGGTTCAACAACAGGTGCTTCAGCTACCGCTGGTTGCTCACGACGGATGATGACTTTACCCATTGCCATTTCAGGGCAAGCAAAACCACCTTGCATAGCAGGTACAGTTGCAATTGCCACAACCGCTTCTTCCTGAACTCGCTCTTCCTTCTTAGGCGCTGGTTTTGGAATGTAACGTGGCATCACTTTACCCATTGCCATCTCAGGAGATGCTACACCGCCTTTGCGCAGACGGAATGGGTTAGGACGACGATCACGACCACGACGACGACGTTGACCACTTGCTCGTAGGTGACGAGGAGAACGACGGTTACGACGTTGTTTCGATTCACCTTGCTTGTTGTCTTGCTGTGCGTCTGCTGCTGTATCAACGGCTTGATCTACTTGAGACTCAACAGGTTCAATTGCTTTCACTGCTGTTTCTTCTACTTGCTCATCGGCAAGTTGATCTTTAACACGAACAGATTTGTTCAGTTTGCGACGTTGACGGCGCTCTTTGACTTTCTCTGTTTTCGCGTTTGCTTTCGCTTTATTCTCTTCAGGCTTCACTTCTGAGCGAGCTTCAGCCGCAAGTTGCAAGCCTTTTTCCGCTACTTTCGCGTTTGCTTTCGGCTCTTGAGCTTTTTCAGCTTGTTGAGGTTTTGGCTTACGCTTCTGGCTACGGTTTGGTTGCTGTTTGTTTGCAGGCTGTTGAGCTTCGTTTTGCTCATTTGCTTGCTCTTCACGAGGCTTACGGCGACGACGGTTATCACGGTTTTCACGACCTTCGCGTTGGTTGCTACGACGACGGTCGTTGCGATCGCGTTTGTTGCGCTTGTTGTCGCGGTTTGATTTCTTCTCTTCTTGTTTTGGTTCTTCTTTTACTTCTTCAGAACCACCAAATAGGAAGCTACCTAGTGCTTTAAACAAACGGCTGAATAGGCCAGGTTTTGCTTCTTGCTCTACTTCTTTCTTCTTCGCTACCGGCGCAGGTTTAGAAACAGGAGCTGGAGCGGTTTGAGCTGGCGCTGCAAAGCCCTTAAGAACTGGCTCTTCGATTCGCTTAGGTTTGATGTCTGTTTCAGAAGGTTCTTTACCTTCTGCTTCTTTCATTGCTTCCAACTTCTTAGGAAGTAGGTAAGAAATTAAATCAAACTCTTCTCCTTCGCGTACGCGAATTACTTCAAAGTGCGGTGTTTCCATGTCTGAGTTAGGAACAACCGTAATTTTCACTTCTTGAATTCGTTCGATATGGTTAACCGAGCGACGTTTTTCGTTCAATAGGTAAGATGCGATTGGCACTGGTACCACAGCCAATACTTGAGCTGTGTTGTCTTTTAGTGCTTCTTCTTCAATCAAACGAAGAACAGAAAGTGCTAGAGATTCGTTGTCACGAACAACACCTGTGCCGCTACAGCGAGGACAAATGTGGTGGCTTGCTTCTGCAAGAGAAGGGCTCAATCGTTGACGAGACATCTCTAGAAGACCAAAGCGTGAGATACGACCGATTTGTACGCGAGCACGATCTAGTCGAACAGCTTCACGTAGGCGGTTTTCTACTTCACGTTGGTGGCGTACTGGTGTCATATCGATAAAGTCGATAACCACTAGACCACCTAGGTCGCGTAGACGCAATTGACGAGCGATCTCATCTGCTGCTTCTAGGTTGGTATTAAGTGCTGTTTCCTCGATATCACCACCCTTAGTTGCACGAGCAGAGTTGATATCGATAGAAGTCAGAGCTTCCGTTGGGTCGATTACGATAGAACCGCCAGATGGTAGGCGCACTTCACGTTGGAAAGCCGATTCAATTTGGCTCTCGATTTGGTAGTGGCTAAACAGCGGCACTTCGCCTTCGTACTTCTTAACGCGGTTGATGAAATCTGGGCGAACCAATTGAATGTGCTCTTTCGCACGTTCATAAATGGTGTTGCTGTCGATAAGGATTTCACCAATATCACGACGTAAATAGTCACGAATTGCACGAACGATAACGTTACTTTCTTGGTGGATTAAGAATGGGGCAGGGTTAGAGTCTGCCGCGCCCTTAATCGCGCTCCAATGGTTCAGCAGTACGTTCAAGTCCCACTCAAGTTCTTCTGCGCTCTTACCAACGCCAGCAGTACGAACAATCAGACCCATGCCTTGAGGCAGTTCTAGAGTGCTTAATGCTGCTTTTAGTTGAGTACGCTCATCACCTTCGATACGGCGAGAAATACCGCCTGCACGAGGGTTGTTTGGCATAAGAACAAGGTAGCTACCCGCAAGAGAAATAAACGTGGTTAGAGCTGCGCCCTTGCTACCACGTTCTTCTTTTTCTACCTGTACGATTACTTCTTGGCCCTCAGTCAGCACTTCTTTAATGCTTGGACGGCCTTGGTAGGTATAACCTTCAGGGAAGTATTCGCGGGCAATTTCTTTAAGAGGGAGGAAACCGTGACGCTCAGCACCGTAATCAACAAATGCGGCTTCTAAGCTTGGTTCAATACGTGTGATACGTCCTTTGTAGATATTCGCTTTTTTAGATTCATGTCCTGGACTCTCGATATCAAGATCGAAAAGTCGCTGGCCATCAACCAGAGCGACACGCAACTCTTCTTTTTGAGTTGCGTTAATTAACATTCTTTTCATTGAAAATTCTCGTTGTCTTTTCTTTTATATCTTTCTTGTCGACTTGCCACGTTTTTTTCGCTGTTTCACGGTGCCTGATCCCATGGCTAATATTTTGCAGCCTCCCGGCTGGAAGGGGATGCTCTGGGGCACTTCAGTCATCACAAATCTATTTTGGTTTCTGTTAGAAACGTAGACTTGTAACCCGCTATTTGGGCGGTAGGTACTCAACGTGAATATGCGAGGAGTAGGGTGGCAAGAGTGTTGAATTCAATGTGTCTTACGCCAATGCAGCACCTGAGCTTCAACCTTCTACTCACATTGCTTGAGGACAAATGATTGGTAGTGAATAAAATATAACCAAACCTTCCTTAGCAGCTGTGAACTATAGCAGTGCGCGTGGATATCAGCAATCTGCTTTAGCGCAAACGATGGAAAATTTGCCGCTAAACTCAAACTTTCCAATTTATAACTGGCTGTTAAATAAGCGATTGAATCACGTAAACTTCCAAAGACAGAAAACAAAACCCGAACAAGGGAAAGGGTTTTAATAATCTAAACAAAAGGTTGGCGTATTTCGGAGCAGATTCTCGCAACAAGTGTTTCTTTTGCAGCAAGAATAATGTGAAGTCACGCGGATTTACGTTTACAATAGCGCGCATGAGCGAGATAAGAACACAAGTCCAGTTCGTTGATATCGACGAAGACATGGCGGGTCAACGCATTGATAACTTCTTGCGTAACCAATTAAAAGACATTCCAAAGAGCATGATTTATCGAATCGTGCGTAAGGGTGAAGTGCGCGTGAACAAAAAGCGCATCAAAGCCGAATATAAACTAAAAGCTGGCGACCTAGTCCGAATTCCACCTGTAACGGTTGAGAAAAAGGAAGAGGATGTCGCACCAAGCACGAAACTTAATAAGGTTGCTGAACTAGAACATATGATCATTTATGAAGATGATCATATGCTGATTCTGAACAAACCGTCTGGTACAGCAGTGCATGGTGGTAGTGGCTTGAAGTTTGGTGCAATTGAAGCATTAAGGGCATTGCGTCCACAGGCACGTTTCCTCGAATTGGTTCACCGTATTGACAGAGATACCTCGGGTATTTTACTGGTTGCTAAAAAGCGCTCCGCGCTTCGCCATTTGCAAGCGCAGTTCCGTGAAAAAACGGTGAAGAAGTTTTACTTCGCCTTAGTGATGGGGCAATGGAAAAGCAGCTGTAAAGTTGTGAACGCCCCCCTGCTTAAAAATGAAGTGAACAGTATTGTACGAGTGAACCCAAACGGTAAGCCATCGGAAACGCGTTTCAAAATTCTTGAGAAATTTGAGCAAGCGACGTTGATTCAAGCCAGCCCAATTACGGGGCGTACTCACCAAATTCGTGTGCATACTCAGTACACCGGACATCCTATCGCATGGGATGATCGTTACGGAGATAGACGTTTTGATGCCTACACTGGTCAACTTGGATTGGACCGTTTGTTTTTGCATGCCGCGAACATTAAGTTTCAACATCCGTCTAATGATGAATGGATGGAAATTAATGCTCCGATGGAATCCAAACTAGAGAAAGTGCTTGTTGGATTAAGAAAGGCAAACTGAACGCATTTACTATAAACAAAGGGAGCTTTAGCTCCCTTTTTGCATTCCACTTATATATTAGGTTTCAAATGATGAAATGATGAGTAGAGGCGTTGATTAAACTTACAAGATCTCGAAACCTTGCTTTTGCAGCATATCAATCAAATCAATCAAAGGCAGGCCAACGAGAGTGTTTGGATCTTTGCCGACTAACTTTTCGAACAAACAAATTCCCATCCCTTCGCTTTTGAAGCTGCCAGCACAGTAAAACGGTTCTTCTCTGTCGACGTAACGTTCAATTTGTTCACGGTTTAAGTTTCTAAAATGCACTTCAAAAGTGTCGTAGCCAACTTCAGTCAGATTCGTCACCGAGTTATAAACCGCCAGTCCGGTATAAAAAGTGATGGCTTTACCACTTTGAGCAAGTAATTGATTGATAGCATTTTCACGATTTAGAGGTTTGCCAACGACTTTTCCATCAATTACGCAAACTTGATCGCTGCCGATGACCAAACTTGGTTTTTTAATAGAGCAAGAGGTTGCTTTGTTTACGGCTAAGCGCTGCACTAGATCCAGAGGAGTTTCACTCTCATACGGCGTTTCATCGCAGTCAGGAGATAAACAAATGAACGGGACTGAAAGCTTTTCAAGCAGTTGTTGACGAAAAGGGGAGGTTGAGGCTAAAACCAGTTGGTAATTTTTCATTTTGAATTACAATTCACGCAAGCATTTCCAATAGGATAATCGATCAAAATTGATTATGGCTAATGCTCTGTATGTTAAGCGTAAAAAAGTACAACTTTTTTGCCTTTTTCTTTGACTAATTTTGATTTGGAAGATAATATTCGCGCCCTATGCAAAAGGTAAAAATACCGCGAAAGGTTGATCCAGCAAAGTCCGCACAGAAACGATTAGATTACGATGGCATCATCCAAGCTAGTCTTTTCAAGCGCTTAGCGGAAGCAACTGAAGGCGTAAAACGCGACGCAGAAGTCTCATTGTCATTTGAGATAGATGAACAGCGACTTGTTGTTATCTCTGGTAAAGCTAACATCGAAGTCGAACTAGAGTGTCAGCGTTGTAATGAGGTATTCACACACGCGTGTGAAGTTGAATTCCTTTACACTCCTTACTACGGTGAGAAGACGGAAGAGGAAGCACCAGAAATTTATGATTTGGTAGATCTAAATGAGTACGGTGAATTAGACCTTATACAACTGGTTGAAGACGAGTTCATCTTAGCATTACCTCAAATTGCGATGCATGATGAAGCGGATTGTAGCGTTGATTCAAATAACATGGTTTTTGGTGAGCTTCCTGAAGAAATTGAGGAAAAGAAACCGAATCCATTCGACGTTTTGAAAAATCTGAAAAAGTAACTGGTGTGGTAGCCGCTTCTTCTTTAGGTTTTTAACCCAATAGTATAGGAGTAGGGTCAATGGCCGTACAGAAAAACCGTAAAACTCGTTCTAAGCGCGGTATGCGTCGTTCACACGATGCGCTAACTACAGCTGCACTATCTGTAGACGCGACTTCTGGTGAAACTCACCTACGCCACAACGTAACTGCTGAAGGTTACTACCGTGGTCAAAAGGTTATCAACAAGTAAGGTTGAACCTTTGCAAAGTATTACCGTTGCACTTGATGCAATGGGCGGGGATTTCGGTCCACGCGTAACAGTGCCTGCCGCCGTGCAGGCACTGTCTCATTTCCCAGAGCTAAAAGTGATTCTTATAGGTGATCAAAGCCTGATCACATCTCAATTATCTCAACTCGGTACCTCTACCAGTTCCCGCTTGACTATTCTTCATAGCGAGAAAGTTATCTCGAACTCAGAAAAACCGTCTTTAGCATTACGCAATAGCCAAAACAGTTCTATGCGTATGGCAATTGATCTGGTTTCTGACCAAGAAGCGGATGCTTGTGTAAGTGGCGGCAACACCGGCGCATTAATGGCGCTGTCGCGATTTATCCTCAAGTTGCTTCCCGGTATAGAGCGGCCTGCTTTAGTTTCAGCTTTACCCACCATCAGTGGCAAACGTACTTGGATGTTAGATCTTGGTGCGAATGTGTCTTGTGACGCAGACAGTCTGTTTCAGTTTGCCGTGATGGGCAGTGCATTAGCAGAAGAACACCTATGTCGTCCTCCTCGCGTTGCTGTACTTAATATTGGTGCAGAAGAAATTAAAGGGAACGATTTAGTTAAACGCTGTGCAGAAATGCTTTCTCAAACCGACGCTATCAATTTTGTTGGTTATATTGAAGGTAATCAAATTTTGCATGACGTAGCCGATGTCATCGTTTGTGATGGATTTGTTGGCAACGTATGCTTAAAAGCCAGCGAGGGAACAGCACAACTTTTTATCGAAAAACTAAAAACCAGCATGATGGCATCGACGATAAAGGGTTGGATTGCTAGAAAGTTGTTTTCTCGGCTATTTAATGAACTAAAAACACTGAACCCCGACCAGTATAACGGCGCAAGTTTGCTAGGATTGCGCGGCATTGTCATAAAAAGCCATGGAAGTGCGGATGTATCTGCGATTGTCAATGCACTTGGCGAGGCAGTACACGAGGTCAAACGACAAGTACCAAGCCGTATTAGCGATCGTTTGGAAGCGGTTTTACTCGAGAGGCATTATTAGTCTTCATGTATAGCAAAATTTTAGGTACTGGCAGCTACCTGCCATCTCAAGTGCGTACTAACGCAAACCTAGAGAAAATGGTAGATACAAGTGATGAGTGGATCGTAGCTCGTACTGGTATTAAAGAGCGTCGAATTGCAGCAGAAGACGAAACTGTTGCGGACATGGCATTCTACGCAGCTGAAAACGCTATCGATATGGCCGGCATTGATAAAAATGATATCGACCTAATTATCGTTGCTACCACGAGCAGTAGCCATACTTTCCCTTCATCTGCGTGTCAGGTGCAGGCAAAGCTTGGCATTAAAGGTTGTCCGGCTTTCGACTTAGCCGCTGCTTGTTCTGGTTTTGTTTACGCATTGTCTGTTGCGGATCAACATATCAAATCAGGTATGTGTAAAAACGTATTGGTGATTGGTGCAGATGCACTGTCTAAAACGTGTGATCCAACTGACCGCTCAACTATCATTTTGTTTGGTGACGGTGCGGGTGCAGTTGTTGTTGGTGCAAGCCAAGAGCCTGGCATTATCTCTACGCATATCTACGCGGATGGCCAATTTGGTGATTTATTAAGTCTACCTGTACCAGAGCGTGGTAAAGATGTTGATAAATGGCTTCATATGGCTGGTAACGAAGTATTCAAAGTTGCGGTAACTCAACTGTCTAAACTCGTTAAAGATACGCTTGAAGCAAACGATATGCACAAGTCTGAGCTAGACTGGCTAGTGCCGCACCAAGCGAACTACCGTATTATTTCAGCGACGGCGAAAAAACTGTCAATGTCACTAGACCAAGTTGTTGTCACATTAGACAGACACGGTAACACGTCGGCAGCGACAGTTCCGACGGCGCTTGATGAAGCGGTTCGTGATGGCCGTATTAAGCGTGGACAAACGTTGCTACTTGAAGCTTTCGGTGGCGGTTTCACATGGGGCTCTGCTCTGGTGAAATTCTAAGTTTCGCGAGAATTCAAAATTTAAGGTGCACTCACGTGCATCTTATTTCTTTTTACATTGCTTAAAGGAAAACAACATGAGCAAGTTTGCTATCGTATTTCCAGGTCAAGGTTCTCAAGCTGTAGGTATGCTTGCTGATCTAGGCGAACAATATGACGTAGTAAAACAAACATTTGCAGAAGCATCTGACGCACTAGGTTACGATCTATGGGCGCTTGTTCAAAATGGCCCTGCTGAAGATCTAAACCAAACTTTCCGTACTCAGCCTGCATTGCTTGCTTCTTCTGTCGCTATTTGGCGCGTATGGCAAGAGCTTGGTCTAGAACAACCAGCAAACCTAGCGGGTCACAGTCTCGGTGAATACTCAGCGCTTGTGTGCGCTGGCGTGATTGACTTTAAAGAAGCAATCAAATTGGTTGAACTACGTGGCAAGCTAATGCAAGAAGCGGTTCCTGCGGGTATTGGCGCAATGTATGCAATCATCGGTCTAGATGATGATGCGATTGCAAAGGCGTGTGAAGAAGCAGCGCAAGGCGATGTCGTTTCTCCAGTAAACTTCAATTCTCCTGGTCAAGTTGTTATCGCAGGTAGTAAAGATGCAGTAGAGCGCGCTGGCGCACTGTGTAAAGAAGCTGGCGCGAAACGTGCTCTTCCTCTTCCTGTGTCAGTGCCTTCACACTGCGCGTTAATGAAACCAGCAGCAGATAAACTAGCAGTAGCGCTAGAGTCTATCGAATTCAACACACCACAACTTCCAGTTATCAATAACGTTGATGTGGCAGCTGAAACTGACCCTGCAAAAATCAAAGACGCGCTTGTTCGTCAGCTATACAGCCCAGTTCGTTGGACTGAAAGCGTACAGCTAATGAGTGAACAAGGTGTAGAAAACCTTCTTGAACTTGGCCCGGGCAAAGTTCTGACAGGTCTAACAAAACGTATCGTGAAAACACTAAGTGCAGCAGCAGTTAACGATGTGGCGTCGTTAGAAGCCGCTAAATAATTCTTTCACGATAAGAAAAGGAAAACACAACATGATGAATCTAGAAGGTAAAATCGCTCTAGTGACTGGCGCAAGCCGTGGCATTGGTCGTGCTATTGCTGAGCTTCTTGTTGAACGCGGTGCCACCGTTATTGGTACCGCAACGTCTGAAGGCGGCGCGGCTGCGATCAGCGAATACCTAGGCGAAAATGGTAAAGGTTTAGCGCTTAACGTCACTGACGTTGAGTCTATTGAAGCAACACTAAAAACCATTAACGATGAGTTTGGTGCGATCGATATTCTAGTGAATAACGCAGGTATCACTCGCGATAACCTACTAATGCGCATGAAAGACGATGAGTGGAACGACATCATCAACACAAACCTGACGCCTATTTACCGTATGTCTAAAGCGGTTCTGCGTGGAATGATGAAAAAACGCGCGGGTCGAATCATCAACGTAGGTTCTGTTGTAGGCACTATGGGTAATGCGGGTCAAACTAACTACGCAGCAGCAAAAGCGGGCGTGATTGGTTTTACCAAATCAATGGCTCGTGAAGTGGCTTCTCGTGGCGTAACGGTTAACACAGTTGCACCTGGTTTCATCGAAACTGACATGACTAAGGCGCTAAATGACGACCAACGTGCAGCAACGTTGGCGAACGTGCCAGCTGGTCGCTTGGGTGATCCTCGTGAAATTGCATCAGCAGTAGTTTTCCTAGCTTCACCTGAAGCCGCTTACATTACTGGTGAAACTTTGCATGTAAATGGTGGCATGTACATGGTTTAATGCACAGTTCGTGCAAACTTAGCTATTTTACATTGTGAAAAATAGCCTATAGTTGCAATTAACTGTCATGAACTTGTCATGCTTATGCGCAAGATTTGTGCATGATTTAAGTCAAAAATGTATTGAAATTCGGTTAAATTCGCTAATTTTGTGGTTTGACCAGCAAGGACCCCCTTGCAACTTTCAATAGTTCGAATAAACTACGGAATCATCGCATTAGGCGAAATCTGTAAAGGAAAAGAAAAATGAGCAACATCGAAGAACGCGTAAAGAAAATCATTGTTGAACAGCTAGGTGTAGACGAAGCAGAAGTTAAAAACGAAGCTTCTTTCGTTGATGATCTAGGTGCTGATTCTCTAGACACTGTAGAACTAGTTATGGCTCTAGAAGAGGAATTCGACACTGAGATTCCTGATGAAGAAGCTGAGAAGATCACTACTGTTCAAGCTGCAATCGACTACGTAAACAGCGCTCAGTAATTATCTCTCCCAGGCGGTCTCCTAGACCGCCTGTGTTCTTTCTAACTTCTTCTATCCTCTCATAGAAATATTCAATTCCCGGAGAATTATATCGTGTCCAAGCGTCGTGTAGTTGTCACTGGCATGGGTATGTTGTCACCGGTAGGCAACACAGTAGAATCATCTTGGAAAGCCCTGCTTGAAGGTAAAAGCGGTATCGTAAATATCGAACACTTCGATACTACGAACTTCTCAACTCGTTTTGCAGGTCTTGTTAAAGATTTCGATTGCACAGAGTACATGTCTAAAAAAGATGCTCGTAAAATGGATCTATTCATCCAGTACGGCATTGCAGCGGGTATCCAAGCGCTAGATGACTCTGGCTTACAAATTACCGAAGAAAACGCGCCTCGAGTTGGTGTTGCAATCGGCTCAGGTATTGGCGGCCTAGACCTCATTGAAACTGGTCACTCAGCACTGGTTGAGAAAGGTCCTCGCAAAGTTAGCCCATTTTTTGTTCCTTCGACCATCGTAAACATGGTTGCGGGTAATCTGTCTATCATGCGTGGTCTTCGTGGTCCAAACATCGCGATCTCTACTGCATGTACTACAGGTCTACATAACATTGGCCACGCTGCTCGCATGATTGCATACGGTGATGCAGACGCGATGGTTGCTGGTGGTGCAGAGAAAGCTTCTACGCCTCTTGGTATGGCTGGCTTCGGTGCTGCTAAAGCACTTTCTACTCGCAATGACGAACCTCAAAAGGCATCTCGCCCATGGGATAAAGGCCGTGACGGCTTCGTTCTAGGTGATGGTGCTGGCGTGATGGTTCTTGAAGAATACGAACATGCGAAAGCACGTGGCGCTAAGATTTACGCAGAGCTAGTTGGCTTTGGTATGTCTGGTGATGCTTACCACATGACTTCACCAAGTGAAGATGGTTCAGGTGGTGCGTTAGCAATGGAAGCCGCAATGCGTGATGCGAACATCACGGGTACTCAAGTAGGTTACGTGAATGCTCACGGTACATCTACTCCTGCTGGCGACGTTGCTGAAATCAAGGGTGTGAAACGTGCTCTTGGTGAAGAAGGCGCAAAACAAGTTCTTGTTTCTTCAACTAAGTCAATGACTGGTCACCTATTGGGTGCTGCTGGTTCAGTTGAAGCTATCATCACGATTATGTCTTTGGTTGACCAAATCGTTCCACCAACGATTAACCTTGATGATCCAGAAGAAGGTCTAGACATTGACCTTGTGCCGCACACTGCGCGCAAAGTTGAAGGTATGGAATACGCAATCTGTAACTCGTTTGGCTTTGGTGGTACAAACGGTTCTTTGATCTTCAAAAAGTTCGCTGAGTAAAATCTCTAATAAGGTTTTAAGACCGCGAAACTTGTATTCTAACGGCTCGATGCTTAGCATTGAGCCGTTTTCTTTTATTTGTCGTCTGTAACCTAAGGGTGTTCTAATGTTTTGGTTAAATGGAGTTCCACAAACACAGGTTTCATTAGGTGATCGCTCTTTTCAATATGGAGACGGTTGCTTTACTACTATCCAGACTAAAAACGGCGAGCTAGAGTACTGGCAAGCGCATGTTGAACGTTTGGAAGCATGTCTCAAAACACTTCATATTCCTTTACCTGACTGGAGTATAGTTTCCGAGTGGGCTCACTTGGCTACCCTGAAAGATGAACACGCTGGAATCAAAATTCACATTAGCCGCGGAATCGGTGGAAGAGGGTATGGCACTAAGGGCATTGAGGGCCCAATGGTGACCATCTCGAACTTTGCATTTCCTGTCCATTATGTCGACTGGCAACAAAATGGGGTGAATCTGGGGGTATGCGAAACCCGTCTCGGAATTCAGCCTTTGCTGGCAGGGCATAAACACAACAATCGCTTAGAACAAGTGCTTGCGAAAGCTGAAATTGAGCACTCTAACTTTGCCGATGCAGTGACGTTAAATGTGCAAAATCATGTCATTGAAACTACAATGGCAAACCTTTTTTGGGTTAAAGATAACAAGGTTTATACGCCTAGCTTAAATTTGTCTGGCGTCGCAGGCGTGATGCGTCGTAAGGTGCTTGAATTTTTTGAGGCCAATAATACCGAAGTTGAAGTAGGGGACTTTTCTCTGGTGGAACTGCTTTCTTCGGATGAAGTATGGATGTGCAACTCACTACTAGGTGTTGCACCTGTCACGAGCATTACAGCCTCTAATAACCACAAAACTGTCTTTCCGATAGGAAAACTGACTCAACGACTGCAAGGGAATTTAAATACGTGATTAAAAAACTGTTGGCTTTTGTTGTGCTGATCGCTGTGATAAGCGCAGCAGGGTTTTTTTACGTTGTTTCACAAACAAAGCAATACGTTAACTCGCCAATTTTAATTGAGCAACCTCAACTGTTCACTGTCGAAAACGGCACAAGCTTTCATCGTGTAATGCGCGATTTGGTGAAAGAGAACATCGTAAAAGCGTCTGATTACACTCGCTTAATGCCCCATCTTTACCCAGAGCTTCTTCAAGTGCGAGCCGGCACTTACCAACTCGAGCCAAATGTATCGCTTTACGAGGCGTTAGAGCTACTCAATACAGGCAAAGAACATCAATTTGCCATCACGTTTGTTGAAGGTAGTCGTTTTTCTGAGTGGTTAGAGCAACTTCAAAGCGCACCGTATGTTCAACACGACCTTTCAGGGTTGTCAGAAAAAGAGATGGCACAGAAGCTTGGTATTGAACGTGATAAGCTTGAAGGCTTGTTTTTGGCTGAAACGTACCACTACACCGCTGGTGCGAGCGAAAGTCAGTTGCTAAAGCGTGCACATTCCAAATTAAATAAAATACTGGATGCGAACTGGAACGCTCGTCAGGAGAAGCTGCCTCTCAAAGACAAGTATGAAGCGCTGATCCTTGCCTCGATTATCGAAAAAGAAACGGCGATTGATTCAGAACGCGAACGTGTTGCTTCTGTGTTTGTTAACCGTTTGAATAAACGTATGCGACTTCAAACGGATCCGACCGTTATCTACGGAATGGGGGATGCTTACGATGGTAACATCCGTAAGAAAGACCTACGCACCCCAACACCATACAATACCTACGTTATTAATGGTTTGCCGCCGACACCTATTGCAATGGCCGGAGAAGCCTCTATTGAAGCTGCACTAAACCCAGAAAGCAGTGATTACTTATATTTTGTAGCAAGTGGGACGGGCGGACACGTTTTCTCGAAATCACTTGCTGAGCACAATCGTGCTGTTCGAGCCTATTTAAGAGAACTAAGAAAGAACAAATGATGAAAGCAAACTTTATTGTCGTAGAGGGCCTTGAAGGCGCAGGGAAAAGCACTGCGATTAAAACGGTTTTGGACACGCTCAAACAAGCGGGAATCGAAAACATCGTTAACACGCGTGAACCTGGTGGGACACCTCTTGCCGAGAAAATGCGCGCTTTAGTCAAGGAAGAGCATGAAGGCGAAGAGTTGAAAGACATGACAGAGTTGCTTCTGTTGTACGCCGCGCGTGTTCAACTGGTTGAGAATGTGATTAAGCCAGCGCTTGCAAACGGACAATGGGTTGTTGGCGATCGCCATGACTTGTCATCACAAGCTTACCAAGGTGGTGGCCGTCAAATTGATGCGTCACTCATGAAAAACCTTCGTGACACCACGTTGGGTGACTTTAAGCCCGCATTTACACTTTATATGGACATCGACCCTCGTATCGGTCTTGAGCGTGCTCGTGGTCGTGGCGAGCTAGACCGTATTGAAAAGATGGATATCAGCTTCTTCGAGCGCACTCGTGAGCGTTATTTGGAAATCGCCAATGCTGATCCGTCAATTGTTGTGATCAATGCAGAACAATCGATTGAAGAAGTGTCTCGTGATATTCAAGACGCCTTGAATGAATGGTTGTCTCGCCAGTAAGTAAAAAGCGAATATAGGTTACGCATGTTTAATGATTTTCCTTGGCTAAAGCCAGCATGGGAGAACCTCAAATCTGGGTTGGATTCAGATCGAATTCCTGGAGCTTTATTGCTGCAAAGTGATAAAGGCTTGGCAGTAGAAAAGCTTGTTGAGTTTTTTAGTCATGCACTTCTTTGTCAAAACTACAGCAGTGAAGCTTGCGGTTTTTGCCATAGCTGTCAACTGACGAAATCTCAAAGCCATCCAGATTTGCACTGGATTAGGCCAGAGAAAGAAGGCAAGGCGATTACGGTTGACCAAATTCGCGCTTGCAATCGTCTAGCTCATGAATCTTCTCAGCTGAATGGTTACCGTTTGTTTGCGATTGAGCCAGCCGATGCGATGAATGAATCCGCTTCTAATGCGCTATTAAAAACGCTGGAAGAACCGGGCGAAAAATGTTTGTTTTTGCTGGTCACTCATAATCAAGAAAGATTGCTACCGACGATTCGTAGCCGATGCCAGCATTGGGTTGTGACGCCGCCTTCAACCGATCAAGCTATGCAGTGGATTGGGGAGCAAGGCTTGTCTCAAGTACCGGCTTTCGCGTTGAAACTGAATATGGGTTCTCCATTAAAAACGCTTGAGTCGTTGAAAAATGGTGAGCTAGAGGAGTATTCGGCTTTCGAACGTTGTTTGGTTGAAACACTGTTATCTCCGACGTCTGATGTCTCCAAATGTGCATCGTTAATGGCAAAAAATCCAGACCAAGCGCTGGATTGGGCATGGTTGTTATTGACGGATGCTCAGAAGGCGCAGTTTGGTGTTGTAGACGAAGGCATACTGCCTGGTGCCGCGAAATTTCAGCCCCATCATTACGATGGGTTGTATGCATCAACAAAGAAACTCATGGAGCTCAAAGCGCAAATGCAAACCTTTCCGGGTTTGAACCTTGAGCTACTATCAATGAACTGGTTAATTGAATCACGAGAGGCATTATGTTCGTAGATTCGCACTGTCATTTAGACAAATTGAATTACGATGATCTTCATATCAATATTGAAGACGTTATTAACAAAGCAAAGCAAGCTAACGTAAAAGAGCTGCTATCTGTAGGTGTTACGTTAGACTCATTTCCTAATATGTTGGAGATGATCGAACCTTACGAGAATGTGTACGCTTCTTGTGGTGTTCACCCATTGGATGTTGAGAGTGCGTTTTCCATGGAGACTTTGCGTCGCCATGCTAGCCACGAAAGAGTTGTTGCTATTGGCGAAACCGGATTGGACTACCATTACAAACCAGAAACAGCGGCACTTCAAAAAGAGCGTTTTGAACAGCAGGTTGAGTTGGCGGTTGAACTGAACAAGCCACTTATTATCCACACCCGTAATGCGCGTGAAGATACATTGGACATTCTACGTAATGGTGGCGCGGAGAAATGTGGTGGTGTCATTCATTGTTTTACTGAAGATCTTCCCTTTGCTGAAGCTGCTATGGATTTGGGTTTTTATATCTCGATTTCAGGTATCGTGACTTTTCGTCAAGCAACCGAGTTGAAAGAAGTGGTGAAAGCGTTGCCATTAGAGCGATTGCTGATTGAGACCGACTCACCATACTTGGCTCCAATTCCTCATCGAGGAAAAGAGAACCAACCGGCTTATGTTGTCGAGGTTGCCGCGTATATTGCGCAACTTAAGTCATGTGCACTGTCTGAAGTTGCGCATAAAACCACCGAAAACTTCCGAAATCTTTTTTTGCGATAAAAAATGACATCCGGTATTAAAAAGGAGCGAAAGCTCCTTTTTTTGTTTACAAATACGTCAGATGTACTCTTCATTTTAATGTTTACGAAAAATGTTGATTCAATAACATTCAAATTTCACAAATGTAATTTTGTTACTAAAAATAACATTGTTCTGTATTTTATTTACGCCTTAAAATTAATAATATAAATAATAAAATCTTTATAAAACAGTAATATAGGTTAAATGCAAACCTTTTCATTGACCGTTTTTGGGTGTGATCTAAGACTTGTTTTGAAACTAAATTTCGTAACTGTGTGGAAAGTTTGAGGGTCATCAATATATATTTAGAGCCGGAAAATATAATGCAGTTGTGGTTACATTTTCATTGGGTGCTAACCTTTAGGCTACGGGGGTGTGCCGTTAGTGCCCAAATAATACTTATAAATTTATCAGGAGCATAAACATGTTTAAGAACCTTTTTGCTAACCTGCAAAAAGTTGGTAAGGCGCTGATGCTTCCAGTATCAGTTTTACCAGTTGCAGGTATTTTACTAGGTGTTGGTGCTGCCCACCTAAGCTTTATTCCAGAGATCGTTTCTAACCTTATGGAACAAGCTGGTGGTTCAGTATTCGGCCAAATGGCACTTCTATTCGCTGTAGGTGTTGCACTAGGCTTCACAAACAACGATGGTGTAGCTGGTCTAGCTGCAATTGTTGGTTACGGCATCATGACTGCAACACTAGGTGTTATGGCTGGCGTAATGGGCGTTGAAAAAATCGATACAGGTGTACTAGGTGGTATCCTTGTCGGTGGTGTTGCTGCTTGGGCATTCAACCGTTTCTTCAAAATTCAACTTCCAGAATACCTTGGCTTCTTTGCTGGTAAGCGTGCAGTGCCAATCATCACTGGTTTTGCAGCGATCATCCTTGGTGTAATTCTTTCTGTAATTTGGCCACCAATCGGCGGTGCAATCTCTGCATTCTCTGACTGGGCTGCGCACCAAAACCCACAACTAGCATTCGGTATCTACGGTGTTGTTGAGCGTTCACTAATCCCATTCGGTCTACACCACGTTTGGAACGTACCTTTCTTCTTCGAAGCTGGTACTTGTGTTAACGCAGCAGGCGAAACTCAACACGGCGTTCTAACTTGTTACCTAGTTGCTGATGAAGCATCTCGTGCTGCTGGTAATGGCTTCGGTCAGCTAGCGGGTGGTTACATGTTCAAGATGTTCGGTCTACCAGCTGCAGCAATCGCGATTGCTCACTGTGCTAAACCTGAAAACCGCGCGAAAGTAATGGGTATCATGGCGTCAGCTGCTCTGACTTCATTCCTAACAGGTATTACTGAGCCAATCGAATTCTCATTCCTATTCGTTGCTCCTGTTCTATACGGTATCCACGCTCTACTAGCTGGTTCTGCATACATCGTTGCTAACACTCTAGGCTTTGTACACGGTACATCTTTCTCTCACGGTCTGATCGACTTCCTAGTTCTATCTGGTAACGCTCAGAAGATGGGTCTGATGATCGCTGTTGGTCTAGTTTACGCAGTAATCTACTACGTAGTGTTCCGTGCAGTAATCACAGCTCTTGACCTAAAAACTCCTGGTCGTGAAGATGAAACTGAAGAAGCTGCGGCGACTTCTAGTTCAGACATGGCAGGTGAGCTTGTTGCAGCATTCGGCGGCAAAGCAAACATCACTGGTCTAGACGCATGTATCACTCGTCTACGTGTTGCTGTTGCAGATACTGCTGCGGTTGACCAAGACAAACTAAAACAACTTGGCGCTGCTGGTGTTGTAGTTGTTGCAGGTGGTGTTCAGGCTATCTTCGGTACTAAGTCTGACAACCTAAAAACTGAAATGGATGAGTGGATTCGTAACCACGGTTAATCCCCAACATTCATTGTTTTGAAAGGAGGCTAAGGCCTCCTTTTTTGTGTTTTGGATATCGCTGAATCACTTATTATCTATTGCCTGCCTGCCTGCCTACCTGACTTTCTTGCCTATATTTTTTGCCTATTGGTTTCATGAGTACGACCTAGGCTCACCTTATTGAACCTTGTGATCTCAAACTCATCTTTACTTTTGTCGGCTTTTTCGTACAAACCGTTTACTCACTGATGACATAACAAATATTGAACATGTTTGAATTATGCACGATGTTTTTTAAGAATTGATAACGTGTATGAAGAATAAAATTATCTTAGCAGTGGGTCTTATTTCTAGCTCGGCAATGGCGGCTAACGAGCCTGCTAATCTGTCTGTCGGTATGGCAGTAGACCAGCAATTGAGCGTGGTTGTGGAAGTTGACAACAAATATCGAGGTATCATTGGCAACGATGGCATGGCGTTCGACTATATTGCGAAGCGTGGTGCGTTTGACCAGAATATGCCAATCACTTGGTATGTCGGGGTTGGTGGCTGGTATGAGTGGGATGACGAATTTGGTATTCGTGTTCCACTTGGCGTGAACTGGGACCTATCGAAAGGATGGGACGTTTATGCGCAGATCCATCCTGAGCTCGATCTCTATAAAGGCCCTGACTTACAGTTGGGTGGAGCTGTTGGTGTGAAATACAGCTTCTAGCCCTCGGCATTTTGTGTCTGATTAAGACGGAATTTCAATCTTACTGTTTGTTCATCGCACGTTTAATGCAGATAGCTGCACCACCCCAAGTGATGCCCAAACCAAGAACCATCATAATGATTGCGCTAACGGTCATTTTACTGCCTCCTTGCGGTTTGCTGCGTTGATAAGTAAGCCAAAGATAAAGAGTGCGGCAATGATTGCCCAACCTAGAGTTAGATCGTAGCCACCATAGCCTTCTGTAAATAGCGCATAAAGCTTAGTTGCCAAGATGATTGCTAACATGATTGGTGTGACAAAGCGTAAACAAATCTCAAACCATTGACCGATAGAGAAGTCAGAACGCTCATTCACGTAGCCGCGTACTTCTGGTACACGATTTAGCAACCAAGCCATCAATACGATTTCAATCAAGCCACCAACCATAATACCAACGTTGTTTGCAAAGTGATCGACTAAGTCTAGTAGCAGTAGGCCACCGTTGGTCGCAAATGCCATCGACACAACAAAGCCAGTACCGATTACCACATTTGCTGCTTTCTTACGGCTCCACTTTAACTTATCAATAATGGCTGACGTCACTGCTTCCATAATCGAAATGTGTGAACTTAGACCGGCCACAACAAGCGCAAAGAAGAACAGCGGGCCAAGAATGTAAGGTGCTGGCAATAGGTTAATTGCCGCAGGTAACGTCACAAAGGCAAGGCCTACGCCGGCAGAGACAACTTCTGTTAGTGGTTTACCTTGCTCTTGAGCCATGTAACCCAATACAGAGAAGATCATGATACCTGCAAGGATAGAGAAACCACAGTTGATCAGTACGGTCATAAAGGCGTTGTTTGTGATGTCAGACTTCTCAGGCAAGTAGCTTGAGTAGGCCAACATGATTGCAAAGCCGATACTTAGGGTAAAGAAGATTTGACCATACGCGGCAGCCCATACTTTTACGTCCCAAATCTTGCTGAAATCGGGTTCGAACATATAGTTCACACCATCGAGTGCACCGGGTAGGAATACCATGCGACCGATCAGAAATAGAACCATCAAGAATAGGATTGGCATCATGATTTTTGATGCGCGTTCGATGCCGGACTTAACGCCACTTGCAATGGCAATGTAAGTAACAGCCCAAGCAATGGTCATCGCTATAGCAATTTTCCATTGAATACCGCCTAAGTTTGTTGGTGAGTTATCACCTAACTTTAGGTATTCGCTAAAGAAAAACGCGTTAGTGTCGGTTCCCCAACTTTGAGTAAACGACATACCAAAGTAAGAGATAGACCAACCAATTACCGCAACATAGTAAACGGCAATAACAGCAGCAACGCCAACTTGGAACCAGCCAAGCTATTCAAACTTCGAATGGATTTTTGCTAGTGTTTTCGGTGCTGAACCACGGTATTTTTGTCCCATACTGAACTCAAGGATCATGAATGGGATACCGGCAGTGATCATGGCAAAAAGGTAAGGAATAAAAAATGCGCCGCCACCGTTTTCGTAAGCCATGTATGGGAAACGCCAAATGTTACCCAATCCGATGGCTGACCCGACTGCTGCTAAGATGAATCCTGCACGGGATCCCCATTGTTCTCGCTTCATATCTGACTCCTATACGACTCCCTAAGGAATGAAGCTCTCTCAGTTGATCTGCAATCCCTGCTAAATTGTTAAAAGAAAGGACAACTGTTATCCGTCAGTTTTATGATCCTAAATTCTAACTTGTCATTAATTTGCAGAGTTATGTTTTGCCTAACGTAAGAGAAGTTAGAGATTAACTCTTATTATGTTGATGTGTGTTTGATAAAACTGAAATATTTATCTGTTTTCGTTATTCAGACTAACTTCTAATAATACAGAGCGCAATAGATTCTAAATGTTAACAGTAGTGTTTTGTGTGGTTTTAATGTTGTTAAATAGTGAGAAAATAGGTGATCTGAAAGGTTGGCTAGGCGGTTTAGTGAAATAAATGACTGCTATATTGCTATTTGAATGGTCTTATGGACTATTTTTATCATTTAGGGCGTACGACTATCTTTTGCACACCCTATAGATAATGTTCCGGTTAATTTGCCTCAGTTAAAAGCGAAAACTAAAGCCTACGTTTGACTGAAATTGGTTCATCCAATCAGTATCGAATTTGATGATGCAGCTTGAACCATCAGATGGCAAAGTGCATGCACCAGATGTGTCATTATCTACGACCGTACCTAACCAGCGTACTTGTGCCGTTAGAGCAAAGTTTTTTGAAAATGCGTACTCTAACCCAGCAAAAGCACTGGCAGAAAAACCGTATTTTTTATCAGCCCAGTCGACGTCGGTGTAAGACCCGCCAACCCCCAACCCTACATAGCTTTGCCAACCTTCAGCGAGGGGATAGTAAATATTGCTTTGGAATTGTAAATAATGGATATCGGCGGAGTTCGACAACTCTTTGAGCTCTGTCGGTTGTGCAGAATAGAAAAGGCCGATTTTTCCCATTTCAAAAGGTGTTTCTATTGATAAGGCGTAACTGAGGGCAGGGTCTATGTCATAGGTGTTTTTGTTTTCATCTTCGACTTGCCCGCCGCCAGTAAAGCCAATAAATGGGGTTACGATAACATTTGCTTGTGCGCTCAATGCGCAGCTCATTAACATGCCCCCAACTAGCCAACTGAGTTTATTCTTCATGTCCTATCTCCTTATTATGACTAAGCTAATTGTGATGGCTTAGTCAAAATCGCGCGACTAAATTAACCAAATCTTGAACATGTTTCACACTGGTGTTATTAATTTGTTACAGGTCAAGGAGGCGTTTATGGAACACGATCTAAAATCCGCACTAATCATTGTCGTCAGTGTTTTCGCAGTGCTTTTGTCGTTCGGAATTATTGCGATTACGACGGCCTAACAATAAGCATCAGAAAACTGGCGTGAGCCGATGATACGTAACAGCGGTATAATCACCGAAAGCCATACAGAGCTCGATATAGAAGTTTATGAGCACTTTAGACATGGCAAAACTGCTCTAGTCACACAAGGAGGAGGGCAGCGAGGGATTTTTACCGCTGGAGTGTTGGATGCACTACTCCTTTCTAATTTCGATCCTTTCGATGAGTTTTACGGCACTTCTGCCGGTGCTCTAAACCTTTGCTCGTATTTATGTCGTCAACATGGCATGGGTAAAGCGTTCATTACCGAACTGACTACTTCTCCTGAGTTTTTTAATCTTTTCCGCTACATTCGTAAGCAACAATACTTGAGTCTTGAGTGGGCGCTAGAAAGAATCCAAGATTTTCCTTACAAACTTGATCTCGATTTAGGGCGTAAGACCTTGGCTGGAAGAGGAGCGTTTGCAGCCGTTACGAACGTGGAAAATTTATCCGATCAGTATTTGCCGATTCTTGGGGATGATTGGTTCCACACCATGCTAGCCACTTGTGCGATTCCTAAGTTGTACCATGGCCCCGTCGATGTAAATGGGCAAAAGTTTGTGGATGGTGGTGTATCAGCCTCGATTCCGGTTCAAGAAGCGTGGCGACAAAATGCGCGCAACATTATTGTGATTCGCACAGAACCCTTCTCTGAGATAGAGGCGAGGGCGCAAAGTGAAATCGGAGACGTGCCAGTAGAATGGTATCGCGAATCCATAAACTCGGTGCAGCAATCTTGGCAACAAAAAGTCAGCCAATGGAAGTCTGACTGGACGTCTTTCTTCCAACAAAAAATTAATACTGCGCACCAGTCTAAGTTAACTGGGAAAATGCTTCTCAACGGTGGTCGTTGGTTATTTGGTGCTGATAATTTGTATCGATTAAGCCATTTGATTGGTGAGAATTTTGATTCTGGCTTGGCCGATATGCTGATGATTCACTACCAGACCTTTGAGCTAACGCAGGCGTTTTTATCAAACCCACCGGACGACACGTTTATTTTGCAAATTGCACCCAAAGAGGGCTTGAAATCTTCTTCACTCCTGAGTGAACCAGAAGCGTTAGAGCATGATTATCAATTGGGCTTGCAAGCTGGGTTTAATCTGGTTCAGTTATACGATCAACTGAATATGGATCTTGAAGGTCGAGAAAGTGCTTAAGCTAGCGTAAGTCACCTAAGTGATAAACAAAAAAGGGCTCCACTGGAGCCCTTAGCATTTCTATTACGTTAGACTGGCAGAATACGCATGCAGTTGGTTGAACCAACGACGTCCATCACGTCACCTTGAGTGATGATCACTAAGTCACCTTCATGTAAGTAACCTTGATCTTTGAGGCTGGAAATTGCGGCTTGAGCGGTTGGTAAGCCCGCATCGCATTTCGCATCAAAGTACACTGGCGTCACGCCACGATATAACGCTGCGCGGTTGAGCGTCGATTCGTTACGCGATAAAGCAAAAATCGGCAAACCAGAGCTTAGGCGTGACATCATCAAAGCAGTTCTTCCTGACTCTGTTAATGCAATCATCGCTTTAATGCCTTCCATGTGGTTCGCTGAGTACATGGTTGCCATTGCAATGGTCTCTTCTGCTGTTTCAAAGGTGCGGTCGAGACGGTAGGTCGATAGACTTGCTTCAGACATCTTTTCTGCGCCAATACAGACATCCGCCATTGATTTCACGGTCTCTACCGGATATTGACCGGCAGCGGTCTCTCCAGACAGCATCACGGCATCGGTGCCATCCAAAACGGCGTTTGCTACGTCCATGACTTCTGCACGCGTTGGCATTGGGCTATTGATCATGGATTCCATCATTTGAGTTGCAGTAATGACGACTCGGTTCAAACTTCGAGCTCGACGAATGAGTTTTTTCTGAACACCGATCAGCTCAGGATCGCCAATCTCAACGCCTAAATCGCCGCGAGCGACCATCACGACGTCAGAAGCTAGGATGATATCGTCAATCGACTCGCTCGTGGCGACGGTTTCTGCACGTTCTACTTTTGCGACGAGTTTTGCTTCTAAGCCGGCATCCCGGGCCAAGCGTCTGGCATAGTGCATGTCCTCGCCATTGCGAGGGAAAGAAATGGCCAAATAGTCGACCTTAATTTCTGCGGCTGTGATGATGTCAGCTTTGTCTTTTTCCGTGAGTGCATCGGCTGATAAGCCACCGCCTTTTTTGTTGATGCCCTTGTTGTTGGATAATGGACCACCAACGGTCACTCGGGTATGGACTTTATTTCCTTCTACGCTGGTGACTTGCAATTGAACTCTGCCATCATCAAGCAGTAGAATGTCGTTCGGTGAAACATCTTGAGGCAGTTCTTTGTAATCCAAACCAACGGATTCTTGGTTCCCTTCGCCTTTTGGTAAGTCGCTATCTAGTGTGAATTTATCGCCGACTTTGAGTGTGATTTTACCGTCTTTAAAGGTCGAAACACGAATTTTAGGTCCCTGTAAATCGCCAAGAATGGCAACCTGACGCCCTAATCTTGCGGCAATCGCGCGTACTTTTTTAGCACGTTGAATGTGGTCTTCACTTGTACCGTGAGAAAAGTTCATACGAACGACGTTCGCACCAGCTTTAATGATCTCCTCCAGCACATTGTCTTTATCAGTTGAAGGGCCAAGAGTGGTGACAATTTTCGTTCTTCTTAATTTGGAAGTCATAGATTCTCCGAAGAATGCAGGTGTAGGACAAAGTAACTCAAATTTTATTCTTACTTAATTTAACCACTGTCGAGGTCAGTATTTTCTAAGCTCGATGCCAGTTAGGTATAAGTATATGCACAGATTGTTTGCATGAAGAGTGACACTCGCTAAAACAGACGGATAATACATAGAGGACTAACGAGTTAGCGAAAACCTCTTTGTAGGGATGCTCTGTGGTCGCTTATGTTGCTCTCCTAATTTGAAGAATAAAATAAGTTATTTTTCAAACAATTTAACAGGAGTAGATTTCCCGTTATTTGATTGAATACACAAACAAACATGTTTATACGTGATGCTTGTCACGGGGATTTATTAATTCACTTCACAATTACTTCGCAAAGTAAAAAAATTGTCTCGTTATAGAATTTCGGAGTGCAAGATGTACATGGCTCAACCGGGCCATATTGATCATATCAAACAGGTCAATGCTGGTCGTGTATATAAACTTATTGACCTAAAAGGTCCAATTTCTCGAATTGATTTGTCGAAGCAAAGTGAGCTTGCGCCTGCGAGTATCACCAAAATCACTCGAGAATTAATCGAAGCACACTTGATTCATGAAACTACCGTACAAGAGGCGACAAGTCGTGGTCGTCCTGCCGTAGGCCTACAAGTTAACAACGAAGGTTGGCAGTTTCTGTCGATGCGTTTAGGTCGTGGCTATCTGACAATTGCTCTGCATGAGTTGGGTGGCGATGTCTTGATCGATACCAAAATCGAAATTCATGAACGTGACCAAGACGATGTTCTTGAGCGTCTGCTCTACGAAATTGACGATTTTTTTCAGACGTATGCCGATCAACTCGATCGCGTTACTAGCATCGCGATTACGCTTCCAGGCCTTGTAAACTCTGAGCAGGGCGTGGTGCTACAAATGCCTCACTATAACGTCGAAAACCTTGCTTTGGGGCCAGAGATTTACAAAGCGACGGGTTTGCCGGTCTTTATTGCCAACGATACGCGAGCTTGGGCTTTAGCTGAAAAGCTCTTTGGCCATTCCCAAGAAAATGACAACTCTGTTCTTATTTCGATTCACCATGGTTTAGGCGCCGGTATCATTCTTGATGGGCGAGTTCTTCAAGGCCGCCACGGTAATATTGGTGAACTAGGGCATATTCAAATTGATCCCAACGGGAAGCGATGTCACTGTGGCAACATTGGTTGCTTAGAAACGGTTGCCAGCTCGCAAGCGATTCGTGAAGAAGTGGTAAGACGCATCTCTGAAGGTGAAGCCTCCATTCTTGCGGATCAAGAAGAGATGAGCATCGAAAGTATCTGTGAAGCCGCGGCAAATGGCGATCCTCTCGCGGTTGATGTGATTGAAAAATTGGGACGCTATTTAGGTTCTGCGATTGCTATCGTGATCAACTTGTTTAACCCAGAAAAGATTTTGATTGGTGGGGTAATTAACCAAGCGAAAGAGGTGCTTTATCCAGCCGTTCGCCGTTGTATTGAAGAACAAAGCTTGCCTGTTTATCACCAAGATCTTGAGCTGGTGGAATCTCGCTTTTATAAACAAGCGACGATGCCGGGCGCTGCGCTGATAAAACAAGCTCTGTATGATGGGCAGTTGTTAATGAAGGTGGTGGAAGGTTAATCACTTCTTTCTATCTTTAATTTGATTTAGGGTGTGGCTTAAGAGCGCACCCTTTTTTGATCTTAAAAAGCCATCAAATGACGAATCTGAGCAGCAGTGCATTGCTATGTGCACGTCATTGATGTAATTTGCACTTATATCTAATTTGGCTCATGATGTTAAACGTATCAAGCTAACGTATTGAGTTTACTTAGATATCTATACACTCATTAAAAAACGTCGCCTTGTATTCTCAGCAAGGTTTCCAATAAAGAGTGAAAAATAATCGTTCAGAATTTAGGTAGTAGTATGTCCGGAGTTTTAAATACGGTTGATCAGCGTACGAACTTAGTGGGTGAAAACCGACTGGAACTTTTGCTGTTCACGTTAAACAGTCGTCAGTTATTTGCGATTAATGTGTTCAAAGTGAAAGAGGTGATAAAGCTTCCGCCGTTGACTAAGCTGCCTGGCTCACACTACAACATCCGTGGTGTTGCTTCTCTTCGAGGTGAAGCCGTACCTGTGATTGATTTGCGTTGTTCGATTGGTTTTCCTCCTCTTCGTGGAGAAGCGGAAGAAGAAAACTTGATCGTGACGGAATATAACCGTTCGGTGCAGGGTTTCCTTGTTGGTCCGGTACGTAACATCATCAATACCGCATGGACTGAAATTCAGCCGCCGCCATCGACTTCTGGACGCTCTAACTACCTCACAGCTATCACCCAAGTGAAAGATGGTGATACTTCTCAAATCGTTGAGATTATTGACGTTGAGAAAGTGTTGGCGGAAATCGTTCATTATGATGTCACTATCTCAGAAGATATCTTAGATCACGACTTATCGCAGTCGATGGTTGGACGTAACGTTCTTATCGTAGACGACTCTTCGACAGCAAGAAACCAAGTACGTGACACCCTTTCTCAATTGGGTATGAACATCATCGAGTGCCGAGATGGTTTAGAGGCATTAACGGTGCTCAAACGTTGGTGTGATGAAGGTCGTGATGTTGAAAAAGAGCTGTTAATGATGATCACGGACGCTGAAATGCCAGAGATGGATGGTTACAAATTGACTCACGAAGTCCGTAGCGATCCTCGTATGTCGAAGTTGTTCATCACGTTGAACACGTCACTCAGCGGTAGCTTTAACGAGGCGATGGTGCAAAAGGTAGGCTGTGATCGTTTTATCTCAAAATTCCAGCCAGATTTGTTAGTTGAAGTAGCACAAGATCGTTTGCGTCAGGTGCTTTCTACAAACGCCTAACTCATCAATGAATGTAAACAAAGGGAGGGTAACCTCCCTTTGTTGTATCTACTCATTCTTAATGAAAGTCACGAGACTTACTCTGCAAGTTGGATAAGTAATGAGTACAGTCAATCAATTTACCCGCAATGACGTGGATGACTTCTCCCTCTCGTTCCAAAATACCTTTTACTATCAATATTTTTGAGGTGAGGTAAGCTTGCTTTTGCGCTCTTGCCGTCGCACTCCATACCACAACGTTAATGTTGCCAGTGTCATCTTCTAAGGTGAAAAATGTAACGCCTGCTGCAGTGCCTGGGGACTGCCTTCCGGTGACGACACCTGCCACAGTCACAAGCGATTTATGCTCTTTATCAACCAATTGCTTCATACGCGTAAAGCGAGGAAGTATTCCCGTTTCTTCTAGCAGAGTAATTGGGTGTCGATTCAGCGAAAGACCTGTACTGGCATAGTCTTCAATAAGGCTTTCATATTCAGATGGCTGTGCTTGATAGCTAACGCTTGGCTCTTCGATATGATGAAACAAAGGCAAATCGGACAGTGAATCCATCGCTGCCCAACGTGCGTTATAACGGTTACCCGATAAGATCTGAAAGGCATTTGCAGAAGCTAATAATTCGATATCACGACGACTTCTCAAGATTTGTTTGACCTCTTGTATTGAGTGATAGCCCGTTTTTGGTCGTCGTTCGACTAAGCGAGTCGCGCCTTCCTCATTAAAGCCTTTAACCAATCGAAAGCCCAGTTGCACACCAAGTCGGCCATTGGGGCGTTGAATCAAATGATGCTGGTAATAGGAATGATTGACACAGATAGGCAGAACTTCGACGCCGTGACGACGAGCGTCTTGCACCAATTGAGAAGGGCTGTAAAACCCCATTGGCTGGCTGTTTAACAGTGCCGTATAAAACTCTGCGGGATAGTAGTATTTTAGCCATGCCGAGCAATACGCCAAAACGGCGAAAGACGCTGAATGACTTTCTGGAAATCCGTATTCACCAAAGCCACAAATTTGTTCAAAAATGCGCTCCGCAAATGCTAAGTCGTAACCTCGCTCTTGCATGCCATTGAGCAGCTTAGGCTTAAACTTGGCTAAATCACCATTCTTTTTCCATGAAGCCATGGCTCGACGAAGTTGATCGGCCTCGCCACCACTAAACCCCGCAGCGACCATGGCAAGTTTGATGACTTGTTCTTGGAATATAGGCACGCCCATGGTTCTTTCTAAAACGCTTTTCACTGCTTCTGATGGATAGCTGACAGGCTCTTCGCCGTTGCGCCTTTTCAAAAACGGGTGAACCATGTCGCCTTGAATCGGCCCTGGGCGTACGATCGCGATTTGAATAACTAAGTCGTAATAACAAGCTGGTTTTAAGCGAGGCAGCATGCTCATTTGCGCGCGAGATTCGATTTGAAAAACGCCAACGGTGTCTGCTTTTTGGAGCATGCGATATACATGAGGATCATCTTGTCGGCGAGTGATCTCAGCAATTGAAAGTGATCGCTGATGGTGTTTCTCAATTAATTGAAAGCATTTACGGATAGCATTGAGCATCCCGAGCGCCAATACATCGACTTTCAGAAGCTCTAAGCTTTCGAGATCGTCCTTATCCCATTGAATGATAGTTCGATCTTCCATTGCTGCATTTTCAACGGGCACCAATTCATATAATGGACCAGATGAAATCACGAAGCCGCCGACATGCTGAGAAAGATGACGAGGAAAACCAATAATCTCGTTCACCAGTTGGATAAACTGTTGACCTTTGAGCGATTCCGGTTGCAAACCAAGCTCAATAATTTGTGCTTGCCAACCTTGGCTACGATCTCGGCGGTTAACATTTTTGATGAAAAAATCCAATTGGGTCTCTTCAATACCTAACGCTTTTCCGACCTCACGTACCGCACTTTTGAAGCGATAACTGATCACTGTTGCGGCAAGAGCGGCACGTTCACGTCCGTATTTTTTATAAATGTATTGAATGACTTCTTCACGGCGCTCGTGTTCGAAGTCAACGTCGATATCTGGTGGCTCTTTGCGTTCCTTACTGATAAATCGTTCGAACAAGACGGAGATTTGTCTTGGATCGACGGCGGTGATTTCTAAGCAGTAACACACGACGGAATTCGCCGCTGATCCTCGGCCTTGATAAAGAATGCCTTGCTGTTTAGCAAACATGACGATGTCATGAATGGTTAAAAAGTAATAATGGTACTTGAGGTCTTCTATCAACCTCAGTTCGTTTTCGATGGTTTGGTTGATGTCCTCCGGCACGCCTTCAGGAAAGCGACGCTCTTTACCTTGTTCCACCAACATTCGTAAGTAAGAATTTGGTGTATAGCCATTAGGAATCAGTTCTGTAGGGTATTCGTATTTCAGATCAGACAATTTGAATTCGCACAAATCCGCGATGTACTTACTTTCCTCTAGCCACTCTGGTTTGTAGATACGAACCAACTTATTCAGTGGTCGTAATGCGCGTTCAGCATTAGAAAGACGTTCAAAGCCCAGCTTATCAACACTGCAACCATGCTTAATGGCGGTGAGTATATGTTGTAAAGGCAGGCGCTCAGTCGTGTGCATGAGTACGCCGCCACAAGCTGTAATAGGCAGTTGCAATTCGTGAGCTAGCTTCTCGCAGTGATTTGTGTAGGCATCATCGTCGCCACCAAGATGACGTTGAATCGCAACCCATAGTCGATTGTTATGGTGTTGATTGAGCCAGCGCCCCCAGTAATGGTCACTCGCTTGATGGGTAGGAAGCCACAATACTAAGCAGTGACGAATCGACATCAGATCCCACTCAGAAAGCTGATAACTGCCTTTTTCGCTGCGTCGTCTCGCGTTAGTGATGATACGGCACATCTCAGCATAAGCTTTACGGCAGGGGCAAAGTAGGACTATTTGGCACTCTTCGTTGAGCCAGAACATACTGCCGACGATCTGTTTGATATCAAGTTTATGCTGCTCAATCGTTGCATGGGCTTTGACCACGCCAGCGACCGAGCACTCGTCAGTAATCGCGATGGCATGGTAGCGATAAAAAGCCGCTTGCAACACAAGCTCTTCTGCATGAGAAGCGCCAGTGAGGAAAGAGAAATTAGACTGACAAAATAATTCTGCGTAACTCATAACGACTCAACAAAAATAGCCATGAAGAAACCAATGTTTATGTTGATCGCGAAATACCCATAACCAGCGACCTTGCTTGGTATGAGCAATGTAGTAATCGCGCATAATTTCGTCGCCATCCCACCATCCGGATACGATTCGTTCTGGTCCATGCACCAGCGATACTTGCTCTTGTAGAGCAATGGGGGCAGGCAGTTGCATTGCTGGGCGCAGCAAATCTGGGATGCTATGAGTGGGTACGTCTGGCTCATCGGCTAGTCGGTATTGGCTGGCTTTCCCCGGTCTTGGGTCGCAGGCAATATCTGGTTTGAGCACTGCACTTTTCCCAAGTTTAGCTTGGAGTAAAGAGAGCAGTTCTAACGCATTCATCTGTCCTTTGGGTCCAGAAAAAAGATCTCGCGCAGCACTTAAAGGCTCACCCTGACGAACAACTTTGAGTGTCAAACCGACCACCGCTCCATTAAGCGTGAGCGACTCTAAGCTCAAACTCGCCAGTTGTTGCCAGCGATGGCATAGATAATCGCCTTGAGCTGAGGTGAGCTGAAGATGCTGCTCGTGTTTATCGCGTTGATGGAGCGTTAAGCGAAGTTCAAAGGCGACTTTGTCTCGCAATTTTAGAAAGGTTTCGAGTTGGCGAAGGAGCTTTGCTAACGGTTTTTCAATCCACTGAACGTTTTCGATCTCAAACAGTAACTCCAAATACACTTGGAACGACTCGCTTGGATGGTAAAAGTCGACAGGGTGTTTGAACTGACCAGTAAGTCGTCCGACGTAGTTGACTAAATCAATATCAAAACGGCGAGCGATGTCTTGCAATGGCAATTCCAGTAACCCTTGCAGCGTTGTTACGCCCACTCGTTGGAGTTTTTCAACATTGGAGGGCGATAAATCGGTTAGGGTTAATGGCAACGGAAATAAAGCTTTTTGGATAGAAGTTTTATCTTCGTTAAGCACATTCGCACCAGATAATGCCATCAATTTAGCGGAAAAAGGTGAGAAGCCACAACCAAACTGAAAGCTCAATTTTAGTTCATCTAAATGAGTTCGGATTTTATTCCAATAGTTTTGTAATCCTTCATAGAGATTAAGCATTGGCGTCGCACGCAGCAAAATACCTTGGTTTGGTATCAATACGACATCAGAAGTGACCAAATACATCCATTGAGCCACCTCTTGCAACTTATTCCACTCCGTTTGTGGGTGGTAAGGATGCACTTGCAAGTCATGACACAAAGACGCAGCACTGCCTAAGCCCATATTTGGCTTAATGCCTTGCTGCTTGGCCGTCTCGTTGTATTGAATAATCCGGCAGCGTTGACTTTCGACAATGACGACCGGGTGCTCTTGGTTGTTGCCAAACAGCGCATCCAACTGTAGGCGAGGGAAGTGCAAGTAGATCCACAAAACCATGTGATTATCCTTGATTCGCCAATGGGAAGTTCACCACAGTCGATGGGATATGAGTCATCACTGGCATCACTAACTGCGGGTAATCATGTTGAAAGTCGATATTGATACTGCCTTTGTTCCAGCCCCCTTTGCGTTTCAATACTTCCACATTTACGCCTTGTTCATGACCTTGCAGCTTTAAGCTCAATGACACAGGTAGGGACAAGCGATTTGCCATGCTCGGTTTGAGCATAAAAAGCGGACAAGCGCCTTGTTCACTGGCAACCTGTAAGCGTTTTACTTGGTGGATTTCTAGTTCGTCTTGCCATAGCAATACGTTGGCACAAACACCACTTTTCAGACACTGTTCTGCGGTCCACAAAGCATCTCGATGATGTGTAGGACTTACGATCCAAACTTGATTTATATCTAAGCCAATATTGTGTAGAAACAGCGAATTCATTAACGCTGGAGGCTGAATGAATGCGGTTACCCCTCTCGAAAGAGACGCTTTTAGATATGGAGCGAGTAAACGCAGTTCACCAATACTGCCTACGGATTCCATCTCTACCACACCGTGAGAAGGAAAGCCGCCACCAAGCAATTCATCTAGCTCAGCAAAACCGGAGCTGCTTAGGAATTGATGGTCGTCCGCTTTTGTTAAATTGGCCTGCCAAACAAGATGCTGGCTTTTTAAGTGTTGTATGATGTCTTGCATAAATAAAATACCTGTATATATATACAGTATATTTCTATAATGAAAACACGCAAGATTTTTGTCAGTGAGAAAATGAAAAAAGGCAGCGTTTGCTGCCTTTTTAATCGATTATGTGAGGTTGTGATAATGTATTACTTACGCTTAGGTTGGGCGTCAATACACTGGCCGTGTATGTCTGTCATCGCAGGATCCATCAAATGCAGATACAGCGGCATAATGTCTAGCGGTGTTTTCAGCGTGTTCGCGTCTTCACCTGGGTACGCTTTCTCACGCATGCGAGTTCGAGTCGCACCAGGGTTAATTGCGTTAACGCGCATTGGCGTGTCACTCAACTCGTCCGCCAATACTTGCATCATACCTTCCACTGCGAACTTAGATATCGCATATGGACCCCAAAAAGCACGGCCAGAATGGCCAACGGTAGAAGAGGTAAAGATAATGCGACCTGCTTCAGACTTACGCATGACAGGCAGTAGCGCTTGAGTCATCAGCACCTCGGCTTTTACGTTAATCTGCATGATGTCATCGAAGTCCTCTTCGTTGATCTGCTCGAACGGACATAACGCGCTAAGAACACCAGCATTGTGTAATAAACCATCTAGTTGACCAAATTGACCTTCAATGGTTTCGGCCATATCAATGTAGTTTTGCTTGGTCGCGCCTTTTAAATCGAGAGGGATGATCGCGGCTTGTGGGTAACCTGCGGCTTCAATTTCGTCGTAGATGGATTCAAGATTCTTAACGTTTCGACCTAATAGAATCACAGTCGCGCCGTGCTTGGCGTAAGAAAGCGCCGCTTGGCGGCCAATGCCATTACCTGCACCAGTAACAAGAATGACTTTACCTTCTAGGGCATCTTTTGAAACGGAGTAGTTCACGGTATTTAATCCTTATTATTGTAAGAGGGTCCATGTAGTGGGTTAGCGCTAAAATACGCCTGTTTCTCAATGGAAAATCTTGGTAATCGTGACAAGTTGGTTACAATACACCAATTCATGTGTTATACCAATTCCAGAACTTTCGTTAGGTATGCTATCAATCAGAACAAGTGGTTACAAACCACGTTGCCTTCTCTCTGATTTATCGGTGTAGCATAGCGACATATTCGCTGGAATGAGATAAAGGAGCTCTCATTGGAATTTTTATTAGATTACGGCTTATTCTTGGCCAAGATTGTGACAGTTGTTGCTGCGATCATTGTCATTCTCATCCTTGTTAAATCGGTTGGTAGCAAATCGGGCGCTGCAAAAGGCGAACTCGAAGTGACGAATCTTTCTGAACAGCACAAGCAATCTATCGAGCAGCTTGAACACTATTTGCATGACGATGCTTTTATCAAAGCTCGTGACAAAGCGGTGAAGAAAGAAGAAAAAGAGAAGAACAAATCTCGCGAGAAAGAAATCAAACAAGCGAGCAAAGAGGGGGCGCTAGACAGCAAACGCGAACCACACCTGTTTGTTCTTGATTTCAACGGTAGCATCGATGCAAAAGAAGTCGCGTCTCTACGTGAAGAAATCACTGCCATTTTGGCTGTTGCTCGTGAAGGCGATGAAGTATTGCTTCGTCTAGAGTCTGGTGGTGGTATGGTTCATGGTTACGGCTTAGCCTCCTCTCAACTTGATCGCATCAAAGCTGCCGGACTTCCTCTGACCATCTCGGTTGATAAAGTAGCAGCAAGTGGCGGTTACATGATGGCTTGTGTAGCAGACAAAATTGTTTCTGCACCATTTGCGATTGTGGGTTCGATTGGTGTCATCGCACAAATTCCAAACTTCAATAAGCTGCTGAAAAAGCACGACATCGAGTACGAGCAGTTAACGGCTGGTGAATACAAACGCACGCTAACCATGTTTGGTGAAAACACCGACAAAGCACGTGATAAATTCAAGCAAGAGCTAGAAGAAACGCACGTATTGTTCAAAGACTTCATCCGTGAGCGTCGTCCAAGTTTAGAATTGGAAAAAGTGGCGACGGGTGAGCACTGGTTTGGTACTCAAGCTAAAGAGTTGGGACTAGTGGATGAAATCAGCACCTCTGATGATCTTGTTGTTGCTGCGTGCAAAGAAAAAACAGTGTTAGCCGTTCATTACGTGCAGAAGAAAAAATTGGCAGACAAGCTTGCTGGTGTAGCAAGTAAAGTCGCTGACAGTGTTGTGCTTAAACTTGCAGAGCGTGGTCAAAAACCAATTGTCTAATCAATGAGATAATTCGGTCATTCAACATGGCGAGAGTGAAAACTCTCGCCATTTTTATTGGAACTAATTTGTCTACAAACGACTCAATATCCAGTACTTATTTTTATGTGTCCTGATGAACCCAAGTGAGCATTGGGTGTAATGCTTTACACGACATTTTTCCTCGCTCCAGAAGGCGATTACCCGTATAATACGCGCCTCGAAAACCGAGCAAATTGCTAAAAAGAAACTATAGGTGGAGAAGAACATGTCCTCTCAAACTCCGGTTGTAACCGTAGATGGACCTAGTGGTGCAGGTAAAGGCACTTTATGTATGTTGCTGGCGAAAAAGTTGGGTTTCCAACTCTTAGACTCTGGCGCAATTTATCGTGTACTTGCACTCGCTGCGATTCACCACGGTGTTGATACTGAGTCTGAAGATGCTCTTGTCCCGCTAGCGACACACCTAGACGTCCAATTTATCGCCGAAGGTGACCTAGTGAAGGTTATCTTAGAAGGTGAAGATGTCTCAGGTGAGCTTCGTAAAGAAGAAACGGGTATGGCTGCGTCTAAAGTGGCTGCATTACCACGCGTTCGCGAAGCATTATTGCGCCGTCAGCGTGCGTTTGAAGCCGCTCCTGGCCTTGTTGCTGATGGTCGTGATATGGGTACGGTTGTATTCCCAAGTGCTCAAGCAAAAATTTTCCTTGATGCAAGCGCGGAAGAGCGTGCAAATCGACGCCTTAAACAGTTGCAAGATAAAGGGTTAGATGTTAAATTTGCTGACCTTTTAAGCGAGATCCAAGAGCGTGACGACCGAGATCGTAACCGCCCAGTGGCGCCACTACGCCCTGCAGAGGATGCGCTTGTGCTAGATTCTACGTCGATGACTATCGACGAAGTAGTAGAAAAGGCACTACAATATATCGAATCGAAGCTAGCTGAGTAATGATACTCGACTAAGCTAAGAGCGTTGGTCGCAAGGATGATGACCGGCGAATTTAATAACCCCATGAGGTAGGATACCCGTGGACGTTTAATTTATTGAAGATTAAATAAATGACTGAATCTTTTGCTCAACTCTTTGAAGAGTTTCTAAACGAAACAGAATTCCAACAAGGCAGCATCGTTAAAGGTACTGTAGTAGCTATCGAGAACGGTTTCGTTCTTGTTGACGCTGGTCTTAAGTCTGAATCTGCTATCCCTGCTGAACAGTTCAAGAACGCTGCTGGCGAACTTGAAGTTGAAGTTGGCGCTGAAGTAGACGTAGCTCTAGACGCTGTTGAAGATGGTTTCGGTGAAACTCAACTTTCTCGTGAGAAAGCTAAGCGTCACGAAGCTTGGATCGTTCTTGAGAAAGCTTACGAAGAAGCTGAAACTGTTGTTGGTATCATCAACGGTAAAGTTAAAGGCGGTTTCACTGTTGAACTAAACGGTATCCGTGCTTTCCTTCCTGGCTCTCTAGTAGACGTACGTCCAATCCGCGACACTGCTCACCTAGAAAACAAAGAGCTAGAGTTCAAAGTTATCAAACTTGACCAAAAACGTAACAACGTAGTTGTTTCACGTCGTGCTGTTATCGAATCTGAAAACAGCGTTGAGCGTGACGAGCTTCTAGAAACTCTACAAGAAGGTTCTGAAGTTAAAGGTATCGTTAAGAACCTTACTGACTACGGTGCGTTCGTTGACCTAGGTGGCGTTGACGGTCTTCTACATATCACAGATATGGCTTGGAAGCGCGTTAAGCACCCATCTGAAATCGTTAACGTTGGTGACGAGATCCAAGTTAAAGTTCTTAAGTTCGATCGTGAGCGTACTCGCGTATCACTAGGTCTTAAGCAACTAGGCGAAGATCCATGGGTAGCAATCGCTAAGCGTTACCCAGAAGGTCACAAACTAACTGGTCGCGTAACTAACCTAACTGACTACGGCTGCTTCGTTGAAATCGAAGAAGGCGTTGAAGGTCTAGTACACGTTTCTGAAATGGATTGGACTAACAAGAACATCCACCCTTCTAAAGTTGTTAATGTTGGCGACGAAGTTGAGGTTATGGTTCTTGAAATCGACGAAGAACGTCGTCGTATCTCTCTAGGTCTGAAACAGTGTAAAGCTAACCCATGGCAGTCATTCGCTGAAGCACAAGCTAAAGGCGACAAAGTTACTGGTAAGATCAAGTCAATCACTGACTTCGGTATCTTCATCGGTCTAGAAGGCGGCATCGACGGTCTAGTTCACCTATCTGACATTTCTTGGAATGTTGCTGGCGAAGAAGCTGTACGTGAGTACAAGAAAGGCGACGAGATCTCTGCAGTTGTTCTAGCAGTAGACGCTGAGCGTGAGCGTATCTCTCTAGGCATCAAGCAAATGGAAAACGACCCATTCAATGCTTACGTTGCTGACAACAAGAAAGGTACTCTAGTTAACGCTACTGTAACTGCAGTTGACGCTAAAGGTGCTACTGTTGAAATCGCAGAAGGCGTTGAAGGTTACATCCGTGCTTCTGAAGTATCTCGCGATCGCGTAGAAGATGCTTCTCTAATCCTAAGCGCTGGTGATGTTGTTGAAGCTAAGTTCACAGGTGTAGACCGTAAGAACCGCGTAATCAACCTATCTATCAAAGCTAAAGACGAAGCTGAAGAGCAAGAAGCAATGGCATCTATCAACAAGCAAGACGAAGCTGCTTTTGGTAATGCAATGGCTGACGCTTTCAAAGCTGCTAAAGGCGAATAATATACTCGCTTAAGCTAAAAAGGAGCCGCAAGGCTCCTTTTTTATGTTCAAAGTAGTAATACTAATGCTGGTAAACTATCTTAATAAAAGGCATTTCATCATTACGCAATTTGCGTAAATTTTGTCTAGAATTGTTAGCAAGTGTTTGTTGGAATTAGTATTACTTACTATAATGAGTGATAAAGATACTCAAAGAGGGCAACTATGACTAAGTCTGAACTGATTGAAAGACTCTGCGCTGAGCAAACACATTTATCAGCGAAAGAGGTAGAGGATGCTGTAAAAGATATTTTAGAGCACATGGCCTCTACACTAGAGAGCGGTGATCGTATCGAGATCCGTGGCTTTGGTAGTTTTTCTCTTCATTACCGTGAGCCTCGCGTCGGTCGTAACCCTAAAACGGGCGACAAAGTGGAATTGGAAGGTAAATACGTTCCACATTTCAAACCTGGTAAAGAGCTTCGTGAGCGTGTGAATCTAGGCTAACGCACTCTTATTGGATTAAAAAAGCGGCATACTTTTGTGTATGCCGCTTTTTTGTAATATCGCTTACGAAAATTCAATTAGGTCATTTCATACGCAAGTTGTGATACCCAAATAACTTTAACTTCTAGGGTGTGTCTACAAACCCAGCATCTTGAGGTTACTTGGGTATAGATTATTGCTAATATACGTAGTCTGAAGAAGCATTTTCCTGCATAATCTTACCTACTTACTCCTCGAAGGGTGATGTAAAATGAAAATTATAAAAATCGTTGCTGTTTTAGTTCTCTTTTTAGTTGCACTGGCTTTAGGCTCACAAAACCAAGAACTGGTGACCTTTAATTACCTTTTAGCGAAAGGAGAATTCCATTTATCAACGCTATTGGGCGTGGTATTTGTGGTTGGTTTTGCTGTAGCTTGGGTTATCTTCGCTAGCATTCAACTAAAAACTCAGCTTCAAGTTCGACGTCTTAAAAAGAAACTGAAAAAGTACGAGCCGGCTGAAGCAGAAAAAACTGCAAAGCCAGCCATTGAAAAACAGGCATAAGGATAAGGCTTAACTTTAATGCTTGAACTACTCTTCTTGTTGTTGCCGATAGCGGCTGCGTATGGCTGGTACATGGGGCATCGCAGCGCTCAGCAAGACAAGCAGAAGCAATCTCATCAAATTTCCCGTCAGTATATGGCGGGTCTGAACTTACTGCTCTCTGATCAATCAGATAAAGCCGTAGACCACTTTATTGAATTGCTCCAAGTTGACAACGAAACGATTGATACCCACTTAGCGCTGGGTAATCTTTTCCGTTCTCGTGGTGAAGTCGACCGTGCTATTCGTATCCACCAAAATCTCATTTCTCGTTCTGGCTTGACTCTAGATCAGAAAAACCTAGCCCTGCAGCAGTTAGCGAAAGACTATATGGTGTCGGGGTTTTTAGACCGAGCTGAAAAAATCTTCGAACAATTAGTTGAAGAGCCCGATTACAAAGAGGCGGCGCTCCAACAGTTAGTCACTATTTACCAGCAAACGCGTGAATGGGAAAAAGCGATTCATTACGCCAATCAGCTAGCTAAAATGGGTAATCAGCGTAGTCGTATGCGTACAAATATTGCGCATTTTTGGTGTGAAATTGCCATGCTAGACCAAGCTGATGGCAATACGAATAAAGCTATCCAGCATTTCAAAAAAGCACTTTCCGAAGATCCAAAATGTGTTCGAGCAAGTATTTCGCTCGGCCGGATTTACTTGGAGTCAGAAGACTACAAACAAACCATTAAGTATCTAACGGGTGTATTGGAGCAAGACAAAGACTTTGTGAGCGATGTTTTGCCGACAATTGCTGAGTGCTATCACCATCTCGGGCAAGAAGATGAACTGGTCGAGTTTTTACGCGCCTGTATTGATAAAAAGGCAGGGGTGTCAGCGGAGTTGATGCTGGCTCAGTTAGTCGCTCACCATGAAAGCGTCGGCGCTGCCCAAGAATTGCTGACGAAACAGCTACTGAAAAATCCAACCATGAAGGGCTTTTATCGCCTGATTGACTACCACATTGCAGAGGCTGAAGACGGTCGCGCAAAAGAAAGTTTATCTACATTACAAGCGATGGTTGGAGAACAATTAAAAGTAAAACCGCACTACCGATGCAGGAAGTGTGGCTTCTCTACTCATTCCCTTTATTGGCATTGCCCTTCCTGTAAAGGGTGGGGGACGATCAAGCCAATCCGCGGATTGGATGGTGAATAGTTTTAATGCAGCTGGCAGAGTTTCTGTCCGCTGCATTTTTTTAACCTTATGTCTAACAAGTAAAAGAACCAAAAATAATTAGGAGATGAAATGATCGACCAAAAAGTTATTGTCGCACTGGATTATGATAACCAAGCTGATGCGCTAGCGTTTGTAGATAGAATTGATCCTGCGTCATGTCGCCTAAAAGTCGGCAAGGAAATGTTTACGCTATTTGGTCCTGATTTCGTACGTGAACTCCACAAGCGTGGTTTTTCTGTATTCCTGGATTTGAAATTTCATGATATCCCGAATACCTGTTCAAAAGCGGTACGCGCTGCTGCTGAGTTAGGTGTATGGATGGTGAACGTTCATGCAAGCGGTGGTGAACGTATGATGACAGCATCACGTGAGATTCTTGAGCCATATGGTAAAGACCGTCCACTTCTGATTGGTGTAACGGTACTGACTAGCATGGAACAAAGTGACTTGGCAGGTATTGGTCTGAATGTCGAACCGCAAGAGCAAGTGATTCGTCTAGCGACATTGACTAAGAACTCAGGTCTCGATGGTGTAGTGTGCTCTGCGCAAGAATCTTCACTACTTAAAAATGAGCTAGGTAAAGAGTTTAAACTGATCACTCCAGGAATTCGTCCTGCTGGTTCTGAGCAAGGCGACCAACGTCGTATTATGACGCCAGTTGATGCTATTCAAGCGGGTTCTGACTACCTTGTTATTGGCCGTCCGATCACTCAGGCGACGGACCCTGCTGCCGTATTGAAATCTATCAACGACAGCTTAGCTAGCAAGTAATAACTCTCGAGCATTAAATGGATAAAGGTGAGGCTAGGATGCCTCACCTTTTTTCTTTCTCAGAACAACGAATTACCCGATGAGAACAAAGGTTCTACGGATTATTCTTAGTCCTACAGGGGAATGCACTATATCGATCACACTTTAATAACATAATTGATAATGATAAGCCGAAAATGCAACCATGTGCTGTAGATGGCTTGCGTTACAAATAGGTAACGAATACTATGTCGAAGATGCATTCACTGCGTTGTAAGGTCTAGGATGACCTGGTGAAACTCTTTGAAATCAATATAGAAGTCGGCAGGATGTCGCTTTCATATTATGCTCCTACTATTTCCTATCTGCGTACTGTCGTGTCCGCAGCCTATCGTGAGCTTCACACTCGTCTTCCTTGTACTGACCTTAGTGCGCAAACACAACAAGGAAGAAATATGACCAAAAAAATGCCATTTTCAGTTTTGGCTGCACTGACTGCTGTCAGTTTTCAACTGCATGCAGCTGAGTTGCCTGCTGATATCGAGTGGGTTTCAAATAATAATGAGCCGTTATTTGCTTCGGAAGAAGCCGTTTATGGTGGAACTTACCGCACTTACATCGAAAGTTTTCCGCAGACATTACGTAGTGTTGGCCCGGATGCTAACTCTGGATTGCGTCAATATTTGATGGATGGCACGCCCAAAATGGCTCAACGTCACCCAAATACGGGTAAGTGGATTCCTCAATTGGCTAAGTCATGGGCATTTGGTGAAGATAATAAAACGGTTTATTTTAAGCTTGATGACACCGCGAAATGGTCTGATGGTGAGAAGATCACGGCCGATGATTATGTCTTCATGATGCAGTACTACACCTCAAAAGACATTATTGACCCTTGGTACAATGACTTTTTTACCAACAGTATTGTTAGCGTGGAAAAAATTGATGATTACACCATCCGTGTTAATTTAGCGGTTGCACAGAGTCATGATTCTCTGATGGTCATGATTAATATGCCAAGCAATGGCTTCCAACCTCGTCCAAAACACTTTTTCAAAGGTGAGAAGGATGAAAACAACGATGGCATGCCGGATAACTTTGTACGTAAATTCAACTTCAAAGCTGAACCAACGGCAGCACCATACTACCTAGATAAGGTTAAAAAAGGGAAAAGTGTTACCTTTAAGCATGTTGGTGAAGATTGGTGGGGCTACAACAATCGTTACTACAAGAACCGTTATAACGTAGAGAAAGTCCGTATCACAGTTATTCGCGATCCTGACATTGCGATGAAGCACTTCGAAAAAGGTAATCTCGATTACTTTGAAATGGTGCTACCAAGCTTTTGGCACGATAAAACGAACACTGATGTTTACAAAAAAGGTTATATCCAAAAGTATTGGGGATTCAACCAATCACCACAAGGCGCTGGTGGCGTATGGATGAATACGGCAATGCCTTTGTTGGATAATCTTGAAGTGCGCAAAGGCATCATGGCTGCAACAGATTTTGATGGCATGATAGAGAACATCATGCGTGGTGACTACTCACGTAAGCCACATGGTTTGGGCTTTGGTCATGGTGAGTATGACGATCCAAACAACACACCGCCAAAGTTTGATGTCGATGCTGCGGTTAAGCATTTCGAAAAAGCAGGTTTTGATACTTTAGGTTCAGATGGTATTCGCGTAAACGACAAAGGCCAACGTTTAAGCTTTGCGATTACGTACGGTTACAACTCATGGACACCTCGTATTGCATACTTAAAAGAGCAAGCGAAGCTGGCAGGTCTAGAGTTCACATTGAACTTGGTCGATGGTTCATCTGCGTTTAAGTACATTCTAGAGAAGAAGCACCAGCTGGCATTCCTGAACATGGGATCTGGTGAGATTCCAGCTTACTGGGAATACTTGCACTCTGACAATGCGAACAAGCCGCAAACCAATGCTCACACCAACTACAGTAGCCCAGAACTCGATAAGTTGATCGAAGCGTATGATGCAGAGTTTGATCAGAATAAACGTTATGAGCTGTCGCACCAGATTCAAGAATACGTAAAAGAAGCAAATATTATTGTTCCTGGATACATGGTGCCTTACTCACGTGTAGCACATTGGCGTTGGGTTAAAATTCCAAAAGATGGCATGACTAAAGCAACGGAATGGGTTCTGCACCCAATGGATATCGGTAACTTCTGGATTGATGAATCCGTTAAGAAAGAGACTGAAAAAGCCATGAAGAGCGGTAAATCCTTCCCAGAAGTCACCGTGATTGATGATCGCTACAAGCTGTAATCGTTACTGACTAAGATAAAAAGAAAGCCCCACCATATGAGTGGGGCTTTTTGTTTGTGGATTATGCTGCGTTAGCTAACTAAGTAAGACGCCTCTAATAGGTAAGTTTTTACATCACCTAGGGGCGAAAACGCTTTGTCGATCGTTTTAAATCGTTCATCAATAGAATCACAGGCGATGATTTGACTGAATGTTTCGATTGATAAAGCTTCATTTGTTTTGAAAAACTGATGGACGTTTTCCAACTGAACTTTATGAACGTGTTCGACTTTAGTTAGTGCATTCGTTAGATCTGAAATATTAATCGACATTGCTACTTAATGACCTTATCTACAGGCTTTGCTGAGCCATAGGACGTGGGCTTTATATTTGGCGGTAGAGTATCACTAACCTGTGGAGCACAGACTGATGGAGATCAATTTGTGCAGTTCGTACCAGTGTCAAACGCTTTGAGATAGAGGTGAGCTAGCAGAAAGTCTAAGTATCTAATGTTTGGATGGCGATATTATGCTTAATGTAAAACCGAAGTAAGTATTTTTATTCTTTATCAAATGTAGATTATGAATGGAAATAATTGAGTTTTCATTAAATAAATATGAAATATAAATAACGTAATAAAAATACTCTTGCTGGTTAACTTCACTATTAATATTGATGTTTTTCTTCGTTTTTCATAATAATCTAGATCAAAATCACAGCATCATTAAATTCAATATGACCAAGAGGTATCGATAGTTAATTAGCTTTACATATCAATAAATTACTTCTATTTTTGTTGTATGTGTCTTATGGTGTTAATTTATGAAGTACTTAGTTACAGGTGCGGCAGGTTTTATTGGTAGTGCAACTATTAGAAAACTAAACTCATTAGGATATGAGGTTATAGGTATTGATAATATCAATGACTATTATGATGTTGAGTTAAAGTATGCAAGATTGAATTTTATAAAAAATCCATTATTTCGATTCTTTAATATAGATATATCAAATGAAAATGAAATAGAACGTTTATTTGAGAAAGAAAAGTTTGACAGAGTTATCCATCTTGCCGCACAGGCTGGTGTTAGATATTCACTTGTAAACCCACATTGTTACGCTGAATCGAATTTAAGTGGATTTTTAAACGTCTTAGAAGCTTGTCGTAAAAGCCATATCAAGCATTTCATATATGCATCTTCCAGCTCCGTTTACGGCTTAAACAAGAAAGTGCCTTTCTCTACATCGGATAATGTTGATCACCCCGTTTCTTTATATGCAGCGACTAAAAAATCTAATGAATTGATGGCGCATAGTTATTCTCATCTCTATCAACTTCCTACAACAGGCTTACGTTTTTTTACTGTGTATGGTTCTTGGGGACGTCCAGATATGGCGCCTTTTATCTTTACTGAGAAAATAATTAACGGTCAGTCTATTGATATTAATAATAACGGTGATATGTGGAGGGACTTTACCCATATTAATGATATTGTCGAAGGGATAGTCAGAATTTCTGATGTCATACCAAGAATTAATCAGCGATGGCAGTTTGAAAATAGTACTCCAGCGGATAGTTCTGCTCCTTATTCTATTTACAATATTGGTTATGGTTCACCGATTTGTTTGATGGATTTTATCAAAGCAATAGAAAATGAACTCGGAATAGAAGCAAAGAAGAATTATCGAGAGATGCAGCCAGGAGATGTATACCAAACCTATGCTGATACAACAGCTTTCTATCAAGCCACTGGTTACCGGCCGTCAGTTTCCGTAGAAGAAGGCATTGCCGAGTTTGTCGCTTGGTACCGGAATTTTTATAACAAGTAAAAGATTTGTCATTCAGAACTTTCAAGGTCGAGAGTTCACATAAGGTTAGAGCTATGTTACCGAGTATATCAGTCGTTATTCCTGCAAAAAATGAACAAGGAAATATCGGGAAGTTAGTGAAAGAAATTCATGCCAGTTTAGAAGCATACCCTAACGTCGAAATTGTCATTACGGACGACGGTAGTACCGATGATACGGTGCAAGAGGCACTTGAAGCTGCTAAAGAATGTGGGTGTGACCTGCAAGTGGTAAGCCACGAACATAGTTGCGGTCAAAGCACAGCAGTGTTAACTGCCGTCAAACATGCAAAAGGCGAGTGGATTGTTACCTCCGATGCTGATGGGCAGAACGATCCGTCGGATATGCCTAAGATGCTTGAGCTTGCTGCTAAAGTCAGCAATCCGAATTTTTGCATCGCGGGTTATCGAGCAAAAAGGTTAGATACAGCTTGGGTTAGGTTTCAATCGAAGGTGGCGAACAAAGTGCGCCATGCATTACTAGGTGATGGTGTTCCAGATTCTGGTTGTGGACTTAAAGTCATCCCTAAATCGACTTATCTGCGCTTGCCGTATTTTGATCATATGCATCGGTTTTTGCCTGCACTCATCAAAGCGATGGGCGGGGAAATCGTCGTTCACCCAGTCGCGCACCGAGACAGAGAAGCAGGCACTTCCAATTACAATGCATGGAACCGTGCTTGGGTAGGGATTGTTGATATGTTTGGTGTGATCTGGTTACAAAAGCGCACGAAAAATCCGATGATCAAAGCTGTCAGCATTGCCAATGAAAATGCAAAACAATGAAATGGTTAAAGCTTGCACTTCTTATACTTGCTGGGGTTTTGTTAGCAAATCAGCTCGATAATCCCGTTTTATCTCACCTCACAGATAGGAACTGGCTGGTTGGCTACATTCAAAAAAACGGGGCTTTAGGGCATGTGGTCATCTTCACATTCAGTGTGGTGTTTTTGTCGTTGAGTGGGCCAAAGCAAGCCATCGCATTGGTATTCGGCTATTTATACCACGTCCAATTAGGCGTGCTTATCACCTTATTTGCTTGTGTTTTTGGGGCGACATTTAACTACGCCTGCGCGCGCTTTCTCATCGGAAATTGGCTATATCGAAGGTTCCCGAAAAAAATGACGCGTTTTAATTCATTTGCGAGTCGTAAGCCGTTTTACAAAATCCTTTTGCTACGTTTGTTTCCGATTGGGAATAACGTCGTGACCAACGTTTTATCGGGTAGTGTCCGAGTGCCGTTCTTTGCCTTTATCTCCGCCAGTCTGTTGGGATACTTGCCTCAAATTATCATCTTCGCATTGATGGGCGCTGGTATTCATTCATCGAGTAATACAATGATATATCTCAGTATTTTCTTTGGTATCGTTAGCGCGGTACTCACAGGGTTTCTCTATCGAGATCATATTAAAAGTCGTGTTGAATTATTGAATATGGAAGAGGAAGTATGAGCTTAGTGACGTCCAAGTGTCGACAAGTTTGGCAAAGTGATGACTATTATCAAACCCTATGGTTTTTGTTGTTCCTCGCCTTCATCATTATTTTTTCGGGGATAGGGTTACGCGACCCGTGGCCTGCCGATGAACCACGCTTTGTCGAAGTTGCTCGAGAGATGGTGCAATCGGGAAACTGGTTTTTTCCTACCAGAGGGGGAGAGCTCTATCCCGATAAACCGCCAGTATTTATGTGGTCAATGGCGGCTTTTTATTGGTTGACCGGCAGCCTAAAAGCAACGTTCATGTTACCTAATGCGATTGTCAGCCTAATTGCTTTGGTGTGCTGTTACAATATTTCCGCAAAGCTGTGGAATGTCAAAACTGCGCGAAATGTGGGCTTTCTACTATTGCTTGCTCCACAATTTATTATTCAAGCAAAAGCGGCGCAAATTGATGCGATGGTAGCCGCGTGGATCACCATCTCCATGTATGGGCTGTTGCGACACTTCTATATTAAGACCAACTGGGTTTGGTATTGCTTGGCTTGGGTGTTTATGGGGCTTGGCATTATTACAAAAGGTGTTGGATTTCTTCCCGCGTTGTTTTTGATACCCGTTTTGTTTTTGCATTTTTCTGGCAGACACCGTTTTGAAGATGCGGTTTCATGGAAGCTATTACTGGGCCCAGTGTTCATGCTTTTGACCATTGCATGTTGGTTTGTGCCTATGGTTTCGATTGTAGAGATCAGTCATAACCCTGATTTTGCTGCTTACAGAGACAACATCTTGTTTAAACAAACGGGTGAGCGTTATGCGAACTCTTGGGGACACATTCAGCCATGGTATTACTTTATTGTCAGCGTGATTCCCGTTATGTGGTTTCCACTGTACTTGGTGTTCTTCAATAAGAAGTGTTGGCAGCAACTACGATTATCACCTGCGTTATTAAGTTTGTTCGCTTGGGTTGTGCTTGTTATCGCTTTCTTTAGTCTGAGCCCGGGTAAGCGAGGTGTTTACATATTGCCAGCGCTTCCAATGCTTGCTGTTATTGCGGGTTATGCGTTAACGAACCAAGCTTGGCCTAAATGGACCGACAAATTACTTAAAGCTATCGTTTTGATTTTAAGCGTAGTTTTGTTTTCTGCCGCTGTTGTTGCAGGTCTAGAGGTTAAATCCGTCACGAAGCATTTAGGTGAGTACGATTCTATATTCCCTTACGTCGTATTCTTTCTTGTTGCCGCAGCGATTTGGGTTGGCGCATTTTTTAAAACGCGCACGGTACAGGCTCTATATACCTTTTGGGTGGCTCTTGCGCTGACTTGGGTCTGGTATAGCGTTGCGGGATATACATTGCTTAACCCAGTTCGCACGCCGGCTAAAGAGATCATGTCAGAAGCACAAAAAGCAATCGGTAAAGATGGTGAGTTAGGACTGACGCTATTTAAAGAGCAATTTTTGCTGTTTTCACCTGTGTCGGTAACACATTTTAGCTATTTGTCAGATCACAAAGAGCAAGAGCGCAATGCTTGGTTGTGGCTACAAGAAAAGCCGAATCGGTATATCTTGACCCAAGGTGGGAATGAGATGGAATGTTTCGATGCCAACAAAGCGAAAAAACTAGGGGAAGCCCATCGCCGGGATTGGATTTTATTTGATGCCGAGAGTGCGCTTGAATCCTGTCAGCCGCCAAGAAGCATCAAACGATATGAGCTACATATCGATAAGCCATATTCTTAATCTCTTGAGCTGCTAAACATACATAAACAAGAGAGGGGAGCGTGATGCTCCCCTCTTTTATCTGATGACTTTCGTCTCTGGTGTCTATTTACTATAGCTGCGCAGCCATATCGTCGGTTAGTTGGTTCAAACCTGCCGACAGTGCATCAACCAGAGCGTCGTAGCCTTCATCTTGCAATGGCATCAATATCTTTATTTGCGAGCTGCGAACGATGTTGCCGCTTGCATCGATGAGTAACCATTCACCTTCAATCTCCGCGTTACCTTGGTAGCTACCATTAAACTTGTTCAAAGTAAGTTGAAGCTTGGATTCTCCACTTTGATCCAGAAGATTATTCATTTCAACTGGCCAATAGTCGCTTTGTTTTTGGCGCAGCTCAGCCACAACACGTTGGGTAATTTGCTCAGAAATACTTTGAGCCCACTGGTGGCGTTTGGCTTGAACAATCTGAGTATCTGATGTGCGATACACAATACTATTGTCATTCAGGTAGCTAGCGAGTTGAGCCGGACGAATCACCAGTAAAGGGCGTTCTGCAACGCTCATCTGGTTAGACGTTTTTGTCTCAGCTTTAGGTAAGAGATACAGCGCCCCCGTTGCTTCTGGTGCGCTGCTGCATCCTGTCAATCCGGTTATAAGTGCTGTCGCTAATAAAAATACACGTTTCATTATTGTTGCCCTCTAACAGGAATTGGATCCTTCACTTCATCTTCTCCAAATACTAATGAGTTTGGTTTTTCATTTAGCTGTTTTAAAACAGGTTTGAATTCCGTCATCACCTTCTCTAGCTCTTTCAATGTCGATTCCATCTCACTGTACATTGTCGAGTTAGGGCCGTATCCATCCAGCGTTTTTTGCAGTTGCTGCAAGCTTTGGCGAATATCTGCAGGTATCTCTTGTGTGTCTTTTTGGCTTAAGAGCTTATCAATGCTATTCGCCACTTTTTCTGCGGACGCCAAAGTGCGCTCAGACGTTTTCAACGTTGCGTTCAGAGACGTTAATGTATCTTCCATTGGCAAGTTATTAAGCTTGTTTAAGAAGTCATTTACTTGGCGCTGAACCTGTGCAAAGCCACCTCGCATTGTAGGGAAGACGTCTAGCCCTTCATACGTGTTTGCTTCATATGGCGTATCGTCTGGATAAAAATCCGCGTCAATGTACAGTGCACCAGTCAACAAATTCCCGGTTTTTAGTGTGCCGCGAAGCCCTTTTGCAAACTCGTCTTTTAGTTTCTCTTTGAACATTTCCATCGAGTGGGACTCAACATCACCGTATACACGGCCAAGCTCAATACGGACTAACACCGGAATTCTCTTCGCCGAGAAATGCTCTTCTGGAGTTGGAAGACGCATAGGCACTCTCATTACTGTACCAATGCGCAGGCCTCGGTATTCAACCGGAGCTTTGCGTTTTAGGCCACGAACGGACTCTTCGAATAGCATCACGAATTCGATGTATTCGTCGTACATGCCTTCGCGTACTTGTTTAACATCATCGTACAAACGGAAGTTCGTCATGTCTTTGGTAAGAGCTTCGCCTGACTCCATTCCAGGAATGCTATCAAAGGTGACGCCACCAGTAAGAAGGCTTTCAAGCGAGCCAAATTTCACTTCAAATCCTTCCGCATTCAACTGTAAATCGAGGCCTGAATTGAGCCAGAATTTGGTGCGAGTGCGCACTAAACTGTCATAAGGCTTAAAGATGAAAAGTTGGTAAAGAGCACGGCGCGTATCTACGTCAAAGCTGGTTTTCTCTACTCGCCCAACCGTAAAGCCTTTATAAATAACCGGGTCACCCACACCAAGCTTACCTGCTTCACGGTGAGTCAAGACAATGCGCAGACCTTCTGCGTCAGGCGAAGCGACCGGTGGAACATCCAGAACTGCGAAATGATCTTTTTCGACCTCAGAACTGCCCGGTTGCAATTGAATGTAAGCACCGGAGAGAAGGGTTTCCAAACCAGAGACGCCATCACGGCCAATGCGCGGCTTCACCACCCAAAACATGGTGTCATCTCGCAGCATGCGCTCCGCGTCTTTATTCATCTGTGCTTTGGCGATGATGTGATCGTAGTTCTCACTGAGTGTGACTTCAGTGATCAGTCCCACTTTTACATTCAGTGCGCGGATTTCTGTCTTGCCGACTTCAATCCCATCCGCAGTTGGCAGCTGTAAAGTAATTTGTGGGCCAGTACTGTTGATGTATTGGAACAGCATCCACGCTCCCATGGCTAGCGCAAGGATCGGAACAATCCAAATAGCAGAAATCTGCTTTTGCGGTTTTATTTGAGCGGTTGCGTTGTTCTCATCACTCATATTTGGCTTTCTCAGTTAGGTTATTAGTCATCGGCTCTTGCACTTCGCTCTGTGGTAGTTGCCACAACAAACGGGAGTCAAAAATCATCGCAGAGAGCATGGTGAAAATGACCACTGCGGCAAAAGATAATGCAGCAGGGCCGGGGTAAATTGCCATTAAGTTTTGCAACTGAACCAGTGCAACCAAAATGGCGACAACAAAAATATCGATCATTGACCAACGGCCAATGAATTCGGTTAATCGGTATATCTTTAAGCGCGAAATGCTCTCTTCAGGTGGAAGGTATTGAGCCTTTTGCGCATTGTAATATAACCACGCCAACGCCAACATTTTCGCCATCGGGATAAACACACTCGCGAAGAAAATCACCATGGCGATAGGGTAGGAGCCTAAATGCCACAGCAAGATGACGCCTTCCATAATGGTTGAACCTTCTGAGTGCCCAAGACTGACGGTGTACATCATAGGGTAGAGGTTTGCTGGGATATAAAAAATCACCGAGGCAAACAACAATGCCCACGCTTTTTGTAGGTTCTCGCTCGGGTTGTATTCGTGAAGTCGACTGTAACAGCGAATACAGCGCTGATGTTTTTTATCCTCGATGGGATTGAGTTGGTGGCAAGTGTGGCAACCGATGTGATTGTGGTTGTGGTGAGTGTCACCTTCTTTCACGCTTGGTAACTCGATTGCCGGAATAAAGTGCCCCCACAGCCAGCTTTTATCGACCATTGAAATGCATTTCACCACCAATATCGTGTATACACAAAACGCCCAAAACGAGCTGCCCATACCGATGTCGGCCAGAGACGCAATTTTAATTAAGCTCACCAATACGCCAATTAAAAACACATCGACCATTAACCACGGTTCAACTCGAAACAGAATTCGGCAAAGTACTTTGGCCATACGCTGCTGCTTTTTAGACGGCGGATGGTTGCGAACTTTTAACGCCTCAAAGTGCAGAAAAAGGATCAAACCCACATAGATAGCTGGCAAAACGACGACCGTCGCGAGCAGAAGCGCACCAAGAAGAGCGTTTTGAAATTCAGCCAGCATTTTGGCTGCGTGAAGTAGAGTGATCTCTTGCGACAACCCTTGCACGCTGAATGACATGAATGGGAAAGAGATACTGAGCACCAGCATGATCAAACACGCAGACGATACCGCAATCACGCTTTGATAAGGCTTGGCGTTAATTTTTGTAAGTGAATGCGAACATCGAGGGCATTGAGCTTTTTGCCCTTGCTCGATCTCCGGAATGCGGACGACAAGGCCACATTCTTCGCAAGAAATTAACTGACGTGAATTAGGTTGAATACTCATTGGGTAGGTTTTGAATTCATTTGTCCTAAGAATACTCTGTTTTCACTAGACACGCTTGTGTTGATTCAGGAGTTTACGAGTTTCTTACTTTTGCAATCACCGTACTCGTGTTGCTAAAACATGCCAAGCGGTGCTGAAAAGTATGCAACATTTTACTGCTAGGGTTTGAAATTGGGAAGTCGTTACCGCATAGAAGTGGTTTGAGTGAAGCAAATGAAATGGTGATCTTTGGGATGAGGGAGAGAAAGAACCTGCCCAAGCATAGGGCAGGAATGTATATAAGGATGTAGCTATATTGCAAGCTCTAACGTTGCTACTCAACCGTTCCGCTTGCAAATGCGCTTTCACCTATTTGCTTACCGTTTAGTGTTTTGCCGTAGTAACCTTGATGCTGGTGGTATTTTTCTGCATTTGCGGTGACGCTGCCTTTAAATCGAGGATCTTGTGGGCGTTCGTGACTATTGATGTACGCAGCAACGTCCCAAGCTTCTTGCTCAGTCAGCTGCACACTTTTTCCAAGTGGCATGTTCTCATAAATAAAATAGGCCGCTGTGTTAATGCGATGCATACCTGCGCCCCAGTTATATGCAAATTCGCCCCAAAGCGGAGGAATGTATGAATGGCCGTCGGTGCCTTTGATACCCGAGCCGTCGGCGCGATGACAAGTCTCGCAGTTCTTTTCATAGACTAAAGCCCCTCGCTCTGGTGATGGTTCTTGCTTCGGTGCGGCGATTTTTGGGTAGCCACGTCCTGCTAGGTTGCCGCGCTCTTTAACGGGTAATGCTTGAGCAATAGCATCTGGCAAAGGGAAGTCTTGCGTTTTACCACCCACTTGGAGAGCTTTAATGTCTAGCTCTGGCACCGCTTCATCGTTCATACCATAACTATCGAGTAATCCACCCATTGCCAACCAATAAGCGTAAGCGCTGAGGGCAACAATTTCGGGTGAGTCGTAAGCGGGGGCTTTGCCGTTCATGGAGTATTCGAAGCAACCTTGAATACGGTCTGCGTAGCTGTTTACGCGATCGTTTTTCTTGCGATAAGCCGGGTAGGCCATGTACGCCGCCCACAGCGGTGCTGCATTGGCTTTTCGTCCTGCTTCCATATGGCAGTTCACACAGCTTTGCTCATTGCCAACGTATTTACCGCGCATCTGTTGCGAGTTAACAAAGAGCGAGTAACCACGTTTTACTTGCTCACCAAATGCGGTGTTTGGAATTTTACTCAGATCGCGAGGCTGCAAATATTCACCGTGATTCTCTTTTTTTACTGCGGGCAGTTCAGTTTGACGATCCGGCAGTGGCTCGTTGGCCAAAGTAGCAGCAGAGATGAGAGGCAATGCGAACAAAGAATAGAAACGTTTCATGTCTGCTCCTAGTAACGTAATGAGGCAAAGTAGTAGGAAAGGTTTTCAATCTCTTCGTCAGTGAGATTTTTCGCGATAGTACCCATCATATTGAGCGGGTCACCACTGCGAGTGCCGTTTTTCCATGCCATCAATTGCGTTTTTAAGTAATCAGCATGTTGGCTTGCGAGGCGAGGGAATTTGTCGACGCCCATTCCGCTGGCTCCATGACAAGTCGCGCAAGCTGGAATGTTTCTATCCCAATCACCTTGGAAGATCAATTTACGATACGGGTTACGAATGTCGGCTTGGTCGCCGCGTTGCTCTGGGTTAGTGAACTCGTAGCTTGGAAGATTAGCAAAGTAATCCATGACTTCTTTACGAACGGCAGGATCGCTAAGCTCTTTCGCCACGCCTTGCATGACTACGTTTTGTCGTTCGCCACTAAGGAAGAGTTCTATTTGGGTGTTGAGATAATTCGCGTTCAGACCAGCAATCATAGGCGCAATGTTTGGTTGACCCATGCCATCTTGGCCGTGACAACCGCTGCACACGCTGACTTTTTCAGGAATAGACGAGGCGCTTGCGCCCATTGTGGTTGCCAGCAAACAGGCCGTCACCACAGGTAGTATTTTTGACATGCTGACTCACTTTAATTGTTATTAATATCTCCAAGTGTCTACTGTGATAGTGACTTGGGTGCTGTATTGTCGGCTTTGTCAATAACTAAAGGTATTGTGGATTTCCACATATTTAGAGGATGGGAAGAGCCGCTAAATGGCAGCTCTTCAGGTTTGGTTGTCTACTAAGCTTTGCGGATTTTGGCTGGTAATGATTGGCGAGCCGCGGCTCCTACCACCCAATCCAACAACACGCCTTTCCCTTCTCGGGTTGGGTCAATTAATCCGATGTCGTTAATGTTAACGCCATCTTGGCTGCGAGTTTTTACGGGTTGCTGTTTATCGCCGATCCAGTGCGATCGTTGTCCTAGCTCGGTATGACCAAACCCATGCTCAAATCCTAGTGTGCCAGGGCGAATCCCGCTGACTATCATCGCAAGTGCTTTGGTGCTTGCAGATGGAGTCTCGATAACAAACTCATCACCCGTTTTAATGCCTGAGCGCTCGGCATCGATTGGATGGATGTACACAGGGTTTACGCCTTTAATCGAGTTCAACCTTGGCGATAGGTTGGATACCGCACTGTGAATGTTGGATTTAAAGTTAGTCAGGCTGAAAGGCCATTCTGAGCTTGGGAACTGGTCTTCCATTGGTGTGCCGTCGGCCAGTTTTTGTGGATGCCATGTTGGGCAACCCGTGTAGAAATCTCCCGTCATGGTGTTTCTTGCGCTGCCGACACGTTCATTCCATATCGCAACAGGTCGTGTCCATTTGTGCTTCATTTGATCACCTTGATACGCTTCGGTTGCATTTTCAAAGCGTCCGCCGCGAGCAAAAATAAACGCCACTCGTTTCATCTCATCCGCTGTTAGCGTTCTTTGCATCGCTGGCATTAAACGCTCTAAGCCTGACCATGCAATGTCTTCTGCCGAAACTTCAGGCACGCCGCCTTTCACATAAGCCAAGTTTGCCGCAGCTCGCAAATAGAAATCTTCGGCGCGATGGAGAGCGTGCCAGTTGCCTTGTGCATCTTGAATTGCATTGTCACCAAAACCGCCCAGCTGCATTTTCTTAGCAACATCAATCAGAAAGTTCTCTAAGCAAATCGAGCGACCGTCGGCGGTTGGTGACGGTTTTCACCGGAACATCGTGCCAAGGCGTTGCCATGCCCCAGCTTTCGTAAGTAACGGTGTCCGGCACAATGTAATCCGACAACGCGGTGGTTTCGTTAATGAATGCATCAACAGACACAATCAAACCGAGCTGCTTTGGATCTTTAAGCTTGTCTTCCAGCAGTGTTTTCAAACCGGGTACACCATACATCGGGTTCGCCATGTGGTTGATCCACGCTTTAACGCGATATGGATAACCATCAATAGCCGCAGATAGGTGTTCTGTCAGCAGTGGCGCTGCAAACGGATACCAAGGTGCGCGAGTTGGGTAAGGGGATTTTCCTGCCTCAACGCGACGTTTGTATTCGCTGGTTTTGTGGTATGGGAATTTACTGCGCGATAAAAAGACGCCTTTCGGGCCGACTTTGCCAGCAAATTTGGTGAAGTCGTAACGAGGACCCGCAGCGGAAGTTGGGTAGCCACCCGCTTTCGCCATCGCGCCGCCTTTCATGTTGATGTTACCAATCAACGCATTGAGCATCATGATGGTAAACGAGTTATAGAACCCATTGGTGTGCATGTTGCCACCGTGGGTATCGACCACCGCTTTTGTGCCATAGCTTGTGAAGCGTTTCGCTAGTTCTGCGATTTGCTCTACAGGGATCTCACATTGTTGACTGTAGAACGCAAGGCTGTATTTAAACGCCTCTTCTTTGAGCCTTTGCAGAGACGATTTTACGCGCACTTTGCCTGATGCAAGCGAAACCGTTTTATCGACAAACAGTGTCGCTTCCTCAGTTTGGGTATGAACACCAAATTGGCCACTTTGCTCTTCCACGATGACGTACGGGTCGGAATCAGACAACGCTTCGCCCTCGAATGGCAGAGTCAGATCCGATGCGCGTAAAAACGTGCCGTTTCTCGGGTGCTGCTCATCGCTTATCACGAGATGTGTAGCATTACACCAGTGCGCGGTGCCTGCTCGTTTCATCGCGTTTGCCCCCGGCTGCGCCAAGAAGGTTTTGTTGTAGCGTTGGTTTTCGATAATCCATTGGATCATGCCAAGCACGAGGGCAGAGTCGGTGCCCGGTTTGATTGGTATCCAGCGGTTATTGTCACCTGCCGCCAAGCTCGATGAACCCGCCGGCAAACTTGGTGTGATGATGGTGTATTCCAAGCTGCCTTCTGTTCGCGCATTGGCGAGTTGGCGCGCCTGACGCTTAAAAGGGTTACCCGCTTGAGCTGGCGACATACCGATGAAGATGATGTATTCCGCATTATCAAAGTCTGGCTTTAAGTGTGCGTTCTTATCTAAATCGTTCATAAATGCGCCGCTGCCAGCACGAAATGCATAGCCGCAGTAAGAGCCATGATGCCCAAAGTTACGCGTACCATAGCTGTTGAACGCGAAGCGTTTGAATATGTCGTCTCGGCCTTCGTTACCTGCGTTGGTCATTAACAATTGGTTGGCTTTCGGTCCATATTCTGGGTTTTCAGGATCAACGGGCGTTGTTAAATCGCGAATATCGCGTAAGCCATCAACATGGCCTTCACCAAATAAATCACCACCTTCAACGACTTCTTTTATCAATTGCTCGTAGCTGATCGGAATCCATTTTCCTTCGCCGCGTTTGCCAACTCGTTTCAGCGGCTGAGTAATGCGGTACGGGCTGTTGCGAATTTCTAGCATCCCGTTTCCTCTTGCACAGGCGGTCGAACGGCCGTCAAGGCCCGCTTCTCCTGCCAAACTCAAATAAGCATCTTTGACTGGCGTTTCGAAAGGAATGTGTTGCTGATGAGACAGCGGGTGATATGGGTTGCCACTGATACGCAAGATCTCGTCATTGCGGTTATCAATGCGTACACGCAATCCGCACAGTGACCAGCAACCAAAACACATCGATGGTGCAACACGCTGGTTTGGATTTGGGATCAGATTACCTTGGTCATTAACGGCGTATTCTGGTTCGAGGGAATTGCCGTGGTGAATATCGCGGGTCTTTTGCCCAGCAGTGCCTTCCAGCGCACCTTCTACCATGTGCTTGGTTGTGGTGGCGTAACCTGCAGCAAATGCACCAAGCCCACCGACTGCAAGGCCTGATTTCAAAAACTGACGGCGTTTGTTATCCATAATGAAATCCTCTTGATTAGCGTTCAGTTAAGGTGAGTGATGATGCGTTTGCTAAGATATCTTGTTTTGGCTGAACCAGCTCTGAGCCGAGCAGTGCCAGTGTAAGCCATAATCCGAGCATGCCGATAATGCCTATCCAGCCATTTCCATCCATAGTTAGTTGGTATGGATACAGCCCTGCATCGAACTTGGCGATGGTTTGCACTTCCATGATGGTGAACCAGCGAATCAGCCACGCGCTTGCCAGTGCGGCAGCAGACACAAAACCGAGCCCTATGACGTGACGAAATCTGGCTGATGTGGACTTTGGGGTATCGTGCAAGAAGATGAAGGCGAGCAAAACACAACCTAAAACGACAAAAGTGAGCAAGGCAATGTTGTGCATCCATCGTTCGCTAGAATAGAGCGAAAATGTAGAGTTGTTGGAAGCCCAGATAGGTAGGAGAATCAGCGTCAGAACGCCGCTCGTTACCAGTGATTTTTTGAGTAAATTGTTATCACCAGAAGTGAGAGTTTTCGATTGGCTAGGCAGCAGTAACCAAATCAGCAGAGAAAATCCGACAGCGCCCATAAATGCAGTGACAAACCAAAGAATTGGTGACGCGGGTTGGTGCCATAAAGGGCGCGATTGAACGACTGCAATTTCAGCTCCAGTATAAAGGGCGATGGTTAAGCCTGATAACACGGTGATTGCAGATATTGTGAGCATCACTTTGCGAGAAATAGCCCATTCACCAAGCGACAACTTAGATAACAGAGGTAGTACTTTTCCCGGTTGATTTCGCAGTGCGATAAGATCCTGACGCAGATACAGCCATGCTGTCGCAACCGCCAGCGCAGAAAAAACAGGCAGGAACAGCGAGCCTAGAGACATCCATGACCACGGCGTGATGTGCGCGTAAAAATGCCAAGCTCGTCCCGGCTGGTGAAGGTCGCCAGTTAACGCCAACGGGCCTACGATAGCGCCGATGGCCATCGTTAGCACCAGCGCGGCGCGTAACCGATGACTGGTGTGTTGCTCAAATAACAGTGCGATTAGGAACAAAATAGCGGCAGCGTAAGCAGAACCGATGTAAAAGAAGTACTGCACCGCCCACGGGAGCCAAGCCATTGCTTGAGGTTGGACTAACACTTCGGTGATGTTCATGCGCGCTCTCCTTGTGGGTCGTAAATAGCTGGCTGCCCGTCGATGTGGCTGGTGAAGCGTTCATCCATGCCGATGTAAAACACATGCGGCTTGGTCTCTTCATTGGGCTTTAGCACTTTGATGTCGTCTTGGTGCTTCGCAATTAAGCGGCGGACTTCACTTGATGGATCATTCAAATCACCAATCACGCGAGCGCCGCCCACGCAGGTTTCCACACAAGCGGGTAACAAACCTTGTTCTAAGCGGTGTGCACAGAAGGTGCATTTGTCTGCGGTGAGCGTGTCTTCATTGATAAAACGCGCATCGTAAGGGCAGGCTTGTACACAATACGCACACGCTACGCAGCGACGGTTATCCACCATGACGATGCCATCTTCTCGCTGAAAGGTTGCTTGAACGGGACAAACGGCTACGCACGGCGGGTTATCGCAATGATTACAAAGTCGAGGCAGCATAAAAGCCTTCGCTTCTTGTGTGGTTGTGGAACCGTCATCGAGCGTGACTTCGTATTGTTTCACTGTGGTTCGAAACTGACCGATTGGCGCTTGGTTTTCAATGCTGCAACCTACGGTGCACGCTTGGCAGCCGACGCATTTACGTAAATCGATCACCATGGCGTAACGTTTTCCGACTTGTCCTTTTCGGTCGGCGGATTGGTTATTGCGAATAACATTGCCCGCGGTTGCGGTGCCAATACCTGCAATGGGGATCAACGCGGCACCCGCTGTAATGGCGCTAAGAAAGCGACGTTTGGTGGAATCCATAACTCACCTGCTGTTAGTTGAATTTGAACTGACTGATTCCATTGTGAGAAATGCGCTGCGACGTCGATATAGTGGATTTCCACATACCCAGATCAAAGTTGATCTAAAACAAATGTGGTTTACGGAAGGTAGCTGTTATTCTTGCTTCATTATTTTCGGAGGAACGATTCGACTCATCATGAACAAAACGCCACGGTTGCTTCAGTTTTGGATTCTGTGCTTGGCTGTCTTTGCATCTTTAGCTCAGGGCGCTGTTTCTGAACAAGAATATCTGCAAGGAATGCAACAGCAAAAGACGGTGCAGCCAGAAGCCAAGCAGAAAGTCGAAGTGGGCGTGTTAGCGATACGTGGTCACCTTTATGCCGAGCAGAGATGGCAACCGACCATCGATTGGCTCAACCAGCAAATCTCGGACGTGCACTTTGAACTGCATCCGCTCAATTTGGACGAAATGGGGGAGGCGGTGAAGTTTCAGACCATGGACTTCATCTTAACCAACCCAGGTCAGGCTGTGCGCTTGGGCAGACAATATGCGCTGTCATGGATGGCAACATTGACGGGGCGCGCACCGCAAAACTCGAACTATAGCATTGGTTCTGCGCTAGTGGTTCGGGCAAATTCGCCATACCAAACATTAAAAGATGTTTCTGGATTCCCTGTTGCGGCAGTGTCCGAAAAAGCGTTTGGTGGTTATCTGACACTGCGCTATCAAATCGTGGAAATGGGACTCGATCCGAATGACTTTTTTGCGGATGTTCGCTATCTCGGTTTTCCAATTGATGCCAACCTCTACCAACTACGTGACGGCAATGTTGAAGCCGCTGTCGTGCCTGCTTGTCTACTGGAACAGATGCAAAATGAAGGTCTGTTACAGCACGGTGATTTTCGAGTCTTAAACCAACAGCCAAATGAACATTCTTCGTGCGCTGTTTCTACGCCGTTATATCCAAACTGGTCGTTTGCCAAAACAGAACGCGGCTCGTCTCTTCTGGCGAAAAAAATCGCGCAAGTCTTGCTTGCTATGCCGCCAGAGCACCCCGCCATTATTGCCGCTGGCGCGTCAGGCTGGACATCGCCCGTTAGCTTGTTGAGCATCGATAAACTCTATCAGGCGTTGGATTTACATCCATTGCAGCAACCTTGGTGGAGTGAGGCGCTGCGCTGGTTGCGCAGTCATCAAGAATGGGCATGGGCACTGTTCATGTTTGTGATTGTATTGAACGCGTACCACTTTTGGCTTGAGTATCGTTTTAGCAAAAGCAAACAAGCATTAGAACTGACATCGCTAAGGTTGAAAGAGAAAAGCGAGCAGTTAGAACATTCGCAAAGAGTGGCGATTGTCGGGGAAATTGGCAGCAGTCTGGCTCATGAATTAAATCAACCGCTGGCAGCCATTCGTAATTACAGTGAAGGTGGGTTGCTGCGTCTTGCGAAGAAGCGTCCGCATGAAGATATTGTGCCTGTGCTAGAGAAAATACAGGGGCAAGTGGAACGAGCCGATGCCATCATTCAGCGTTTAAGAACGTTGATACGCAGACGCAGTGTTGATAAGACACCATGCGATATTCAAGCCTTGATTGCAGACACCATTGAGCTGCTTCATTTTCGAATGCAAAAGCAGAACGTCGCCATTGTGACCAGCGTTGAAGGAGAGATGCGTCCTCTATTGGCAGACTCCGTGGGCGTTCAGCAGGTTTTGGTTAATGTGATCAACAACGCCATTGATGCGTGTGCTTTGTTTCAGGATAAATACCACTCTTCGGGCTACCAAGGTAAAATTGCCCTGCATTGTGATTACCAAGCTAACCAGCTTTCTATTCGCATATTGGATAACGGCACTGGGTTACAACAAGATAATCCGACCCAAGCTTTTGTGAGCTCTAAAGCTGAAGGGCTTGGGCTGGGGTTAGCCATTTGTCGTGACGTAATGGAAAAGCACGGCGGCGAGTTTCTCATTGCTTCGACCACGCCGCACGGCTGTTTGGTTGAGCTTGTGTTTCATTATCAAAACTAATCGGTATTTAGGAGCAGTTAATGATCAGCAGTGAAAAGCAGCTGCCTGTTTATGTGGTTGACGATGATGAATCGGTACGTGATTCGCTGGCTTTTATGCTGGAGGAGCATGATTTTAACGTGACGACTTTTGCTGATGGTCAATCTTTTCTCGACGAAGTGAACATTCATCAGGCCGGATGCGTGATCCTTGATAGCCGAATGCCTAACCTTCGTGGTCAGCAAGTTCATCAATTTTTGAATGAGGCGCATAGCCCATTAGCGGTGATTTATCTGACCGGTCATGGTGATGTACCGATGGCGGTCGATGCGTTGCAAGCTGGGGCGGTCAACTTTTTCCAAAAACCAGTCAAAGGCGATGAACTGGCTCAAGCAATATTACATGGTCAGATGCAGTCCGCGGCGAGCCTCGATATGGTGGCAGCAAGAGCGGCGTATGAATCACTAACGCCGCGCGAAAAAGATATCTTACGTTTGATCATTGCTGGTAAGCGCAATATTCGAATTGCGGATGAGCTGTGCATTGCAATGAGAACGGTGGAAGTTCATCGAGCCAGCTTACTGAAAAAGTTCTCAGCCAAAACCGTCGCAGAATTGGCCTATATTTATGGCAAGTTGGAGAATCCCATCTAGCGAGAGCTGAGCTGTAAGATTAGGAGCCTTCAAACTTCTGTTTGATGAAATCGATAAAAGTTCGCAGTCGTTTCGGTTGATAGCGATCTCGATGGAATATGGCGGAAAAGGGCACCGACGGGATTTCCCAATCTGGCATCACTTTTATCAGTTGGCCTAGCTCCACTTCTTCTGCACAGTAACTCAGTGGAACACGAATAATGCCGTTGCCGTGCAGCGCGCCCATGACTAACGCTCGTCCATTTTTACAGCGCAAGTTGCCTTTTACGACCACATCGGCGTGGTCATTTGGGTTCTCTGCTTTACGATAGTTCCAACGCGTAACCGAACCAGTCAGAGTTCGATGTTCGGCCAGCTCTTTTGGGTGTTTTGGCATGCCATATTGCTGCACATAGCTCGGGCTTGCGAGCGTGACCATGTCAACCGTCATCAGCTTGCGCGCTACAAACCCTGCATCATCCAATTCCCCCATGCGAAATGCGACATCAAACTGATCTTCAATCAAATCAATACGAGGCGAAGAAAAGTCCAAATCAATGCTGACGTTCGGGTACTGTTGCATAAACTCACACACGTATTTGGCGATGATGTCTTCGCCGATGTAGCCACCCACACAGTTCACTCGAATCACGCCGCGAATCTCTTGAGTATCATCGACGGCGGCAATCAACGCTTGGTCGATGTCTCGCAAAGCTTTTTCACAGTCGTGATAAAAGCGCTCGCCGGCATGAGTCAAACGCAGCGTGCGTGTGGTTCGGTTGAGTAGTGTTACGCCCATTTGCGCTTCAAGTCCGCTGATCTGGCGAGAAACGTGAGATCGAGAAACGGACAGAGCTTCCGCCGCTTTGGTGAAGTTGCCAAGTTGGGCGATCAAAACAAACGAGCGAATGTCGGCGAGATTAACTTTATTGAGCATAATGAGCGTGTTGCAAAAAGCGATGGGTTTAAGGTTATCACAATTATTTACCAATCATATCGGCAAGCAAGGTCGAACGACTTGAGCTTTACGACAACTTGCGTATTATTTTCTGCGTTTCCATCTTTATCTGACTTTTTATGAGCTTATTGATTTCACGACAAGGCACGCCTCAAAAGCGCGCGAAATGGCTGCTAGCAATGATTGGCTGGGTCATCGTCGTGTGTCTGATGCAAAATTCTGGTTTGGTTTCGGCATGCTCGATGAGTGATGACCAAACCTTGGTTTCTGCTTTATCTAGCGATGATGCTCATGTTGTGAAAGCTGATAAAGTCAAAGAGCCGAGTAAGTGTGAACTGTCTGAAAAGTTGATTCAGTTTACCCAGCATCAGCTCGAAGCCTTCATTGTCGTTTTGTTCATTGGCATTGTTTTAGCCGCAGTTTGGCGATGCAGTGCCTTTGTTAACGCGAGGCAATGGACTGAGCCCATCTACGACAAGCATCGAATTCATCTTACCTTTTGTGTGTTCCGAGAATGACAAGTGGTTCTGGGCGAAAACGCCAGCCATTTTCTACACTTGTTATTAATTAGGAATCACTATGAATCACATTACTAAAGCGACTCAACTCGCGTCCATATTCTTTATGGCGTTGGTATTGGGTTTGTTCTCTCTTACTCTCTCGGCGCAAACTACTGACACGGGATGGATGACCAACCCACAGCATCCACCTGTGCAAACGCGTTTTGTTTTGACTGGTCAACAAGATCCGCAAGCAAAAACGCTCACTGGTTATTTGGATGTCAAGTTAACCGGAGACTGGAAAACTTATTGGCGATCGCCGGGCGAGGGTGGTGTTGCGCCGTCGATAGATTGGCAAAACTCGCAAAACCTGAGCAAGGTTGATTGGCAATGGCCGTATCCGCAAAAGTTCGAGTTATTGGGCATTGAGACTCTCGGTTACAAAGGCGACACTTTGTTCCCAATGACGCTGCATATCGACGATATGTCGAAACCCGTCACGATTGATGCAGTACTCACGCTCTCTTCCTGCACCACCATCTGTGTGTTGACGGACTATCAAATTCAACTGACCTTCCTGCCATCTGAGCTGAAAATCGACGAGCAGGTGATGTTCAGTTACGCCCAAGCGGTGAGCAATGTGCCCCAGCCATCGCCGTTTATTGATGTCACTCAAGCAAGTTGGGATGCAAACCAATCGAAGTTGCAAATCAAGCTCATGAACTCCCAAGGTTGGAACCAACCACAAGTGTTGGTGGACGGTGTCGATGAGGCAACGCGAGACTATAGCTTCAAGCTTGAAGGTATGCATCAAGAGGGAAATACCGTTACCGCGAGCTATTTGGTGGATACTTGGTTAGGCGATGTGGAGTTAAGTGATCAGTCGCTGTTTGTGACCATCAAAGACGCCAACTTGTTGGCAGAAGAAACCACTCAAGCAATAGCTGAGGCGATAGTAGAGCCACTGCCGAGCACGTCTGTAGTGAGTATTTTTCTGTTCGCTTTGCTCGGTGGTTTGATTCTCAACATCATGCCTTGCGTTCTTCCGGTTTTGGGGATGAAGCTCAGTAGTATTGTTGCCGCTCAAGGTATCGAGCGTCGTCAAATCCGCGCTCAGTTTGTTGCGTCTTCACTTGGCATCTTAACGTCGTTTTGGATTCTCGCTGGTTTTATTTTGGTGCTCAAGCTAACAGGTAATGCCATTGGTTGGGGCGTTCAGTTCCAAAGTCCTTGGTTTTTAGGATTGATGGTTCTGGTGACAGGTTTGTTTGGCGCCAACATGCTAGGACTGTTTCAAATCCGTCTTTCGTCTGGCACCAGTACATGGCTCGCGTCGAAAGGCGACAACTCGTTAGCTGGACACTATGTGCAAGGGATGTTTGCAACCTTGCTTGCTACGCCGTGTTCTGCGCCTTTCCTAGGAACAGCCGTGGCGTTTGCTTTGGGTGCGGATGTAGTTACGCTGTTTGCAATTTTCACCGCCTTAGCGTTGGGGATGGCGTTGCCTTGGATTATGGTGGCAATTTTCCCAAGCATTGCGCTTAAATTGCCGAAGCCGGGTCAGTGGATGAACGTGGTCAAAAACGTATTTGGTGTGATGATGTTGGCCACCAGCGTTTGGCTACTGTCTTTGATGGCCAATCACCTACCAGTGTTTTGGGTCATTCTCGCCGGTTTAGTCGCGTTTATTGTTCTGATGATTCGCGTTAAACGCATTCATGGCGATAAAGCACTCGTGGTATCCGGCTCTGCATCGCTTATCTTAATCGCTGGCGGGCTGTTACTTGGCAGTGTCACCGCAAATCAATGGGCGACACCGCTTCCTGAGGACTTATCATGGCAGAAGCTTTCTAACTCGGCGATCGAACAGCACGTCAATAATGGGCGAGTGGTGTTTGTGGATGTGACTGCGGATTGGTGTGTCACGTGTAAAGCGAACAAGATCGGCGTGATCTGGCAAGATCCTGTCTACTCATTGCTGCAAAGCCCTAATGTGGCGACGTTAAAAGGGGATTGGACACATCCGGACGGCTCGGTAACGGACTTTTTACGAGCTCATGGGCGTTACGGTGTGCCGTTTAACATTGTCTATGGCCCGGCGGCGCCACAAGGTATCCCGTTACCTGTGATTCTGACTGATGATGTTGTTTTAAGCGCGGTGAAACAAGCGAGTGGGGGAGCCATTCAATGAGTTCGACAAAGCAGCGTAGAACATTCCGATATTGGCTCATTCAAATCGTACAGATGGTGCTCATTGTCACCGCTATTTCTATCGCGATGGATTGGTATCGCACCAAAGATATTCCTAAACAGGAGGCTCCACCATTGAGCTCCGTATTGAGCGATGGTGAATACTTCGATGCAATCGCGCAAAGTCATGAACAACCTGTCGTTGTTTACTTTTGGGCGACTTGGTGTCCCGCTTGTAAATTTGTAAGCCCAAGCGTGAGCTGGCTGAGTGATGACTATGCCGTAGTTGGCGTTTCTGGCTCATCGGGACCGAATGAGCGCGTGGCGCAGTTTATGCAGGCAAAAGAATATCGTTTTGAAAACATAAACGATCCTTCAAGCGATATTATGCGTGAATGGAAAATTAGCGTGACTCCAACCATTTATATTTTAAGAAATGGTGAAGTGACCTCTATTACGACAGGCATCACAACGCCGATAGGAATATTGGCGAGAATTTGGTTGGCTCGATAACGAAATAAAAATCCGATATTCAAAATACTGAATATCGGATTTTTTCTTTTTATTTTCTCGCTCCAACGGGAATCATAATGTGTGCGTATGGCGTGCCTTTCCACATCACGTATGGGCCACCATAACTTGGGTCGGTTGGTAGAGAGTCCAGCAACGCTTGGTCTGGGGTAATAATCATCAAGTGTGGTCCTTCCACAATCCATTGATTATCGTCCGTCATCCCTTCTGCAAATGGGTCGGTGTTACTGGCACCGCCATCACCCGCTAACATGTAAGAAATGCCTAATGCTTTGGCTTGGAAAGGTTTTTTGTTCATCCAAGCGTCTGCCCATTCCATCCAAGGACCATCCATACACATTGGCGCTGTGCCTTCCAATTGAGGTGGCGTTGGGAAGCAAGTGTATTGGCTAGAACCTTTTTGAAGAACGTTATTGTTCCAGTCCATCACCGTTACTTTATCGCGAATAGTCGGTGGCGCTGCACTCAGTGCATCTTCTAAAAGTGCTTTTGAATCATCGGTTGCGATTGCGCCAAAAGCGCAGCTGACCGAAACAACAGCAGTTAAATAAGGAGTTAGTTTCATAAATTAAACCTCAAGTTAATACAACATGAGAATTTGAGCACTTTAATTATAGAGTGATATTAACAATAAGAATCATTATTTAAATGAAAAATAATAAGCGATAGGTTTGTTATGTTAATTTAAATATTGTTTTTATATACAGCGAATAGAATGATGGAAATAAGATTAGCTGAATAATCTAAGACAGATTATCAGGACATATTTTCTCTTTATGCACTTAAAAATCCCATCGGAATTACGGGCTAATACTTTTCAAAATTTCATCTATTTCTACTGGTTAGCGCTGAATAACCAGCCGGTTACGTTTCATAAAAAATTAGCCATTTAATAAGTGCTTAGGTGCGTATTGCGTGTTACATTCGAGCATCGTTCTGGTTATCAAGGAGGAAATGATGGATGTTTCAATACCACGATCCGGATGGACAAGATTTGCCTCGAAATACTTATAGTGGATCGGTCGTGCATACGACATATACCGAAAGTGAAGTTGAACAACTCTGTCAGCAGGCGGGGTTGGAAGTGGTTTCCTTAGAAAATGTGATTGGTTACGTATCTGGTGTTGGTTATGTGTGTCGATACTTGATGCTAGAGCTGAAAAAGTCACACCGCTGAAATAAGTAACAAACAAGGACTGTTTTTGAAAACACAAGATTTAACCGAGTTCGGATCGGGCATTGAATACGATGCCCAATACGAGCAGCATTACCATCACGATATTGCTTTCATCACAAGGTTAATCGAAGAAACCAATGCTCGAAGTGTGTTGGATGTCTGTTGTGGTTCCGGCATTGTCACGATTCCAGTCTCTGAGCAACTCAACGAAGCCATTGGCATTGATATTTCTGGAGGGATGCTCAAACACGCAAAGGACAAAGCCAAAAGCAGGAGTAACTTGCGTTTTCTTCATCTCGACGCAACCCAGTTTTCGTTAGGTAAGAAGTTTGACCTAGCTATAATGACAGGGAATGCATTCCAAGCCTTTTTAAGTGATGAGATGCTAGCAGGTGCACTGAGCTCAATATCAAGACACCTCGAAAAAGGTGGGCGATTTGTCTTCGATACGCGTTTACCAACGCCAGAGAATCTAGAACTGGATCATGAGATGGCGCTATGGCAAACCTATGTTTCTCCAACCTATGGTGAAGTGAATTATTTCGGTATGAAGGCCGAGTATGACTTGCAAACGTCCATCATGTATTTGAACAAAGAGCGCCATTTTGAAAGTGGAACGATTGAGCATTCCAGCATTGATTTAAAATATCGCCCGCTGGAAGACATAGAGGTTTTCCTTGAACAAGCGGGATTCAGAATTATAGAGAAGTACCAATCTTGGTCAGCGCAAGTATTTGAGGCGAATGCCAACTCGCTTGTCTGTGTGGCTGAGAAAATATAAACCAATGTTGAGGGATACAATGCAAGGGTTTCGAATTACTACATTGTTAGATGACATGGATTTAGGCGTTATCTACGAGTTCATTTCAAACAGTTATTGGGGAAAGGGCATTCCAAGAGAACGCCTTGAGAAGTCATTGCGCCATTCGTTCTGTTTCGCGGTTTTGGATGACGAAAATCAACTCGTCGCTTTTGCTCGGTTAATTACCGATCGCACCACGTTTGCGTACCTTGCCGATGTGTTTGTTGTGGAGGCACACCGTGGTAAAGGCATCAGTAAGTGGTTGATCTCAGAAATTGTTGCTCATCCAGAACTACAAGGCTTACGCCGTATGATGCTTGCAACCCGCGATGCTCATGGATTGTACGAACAGTTTGGGTTCACTCCTATTGCTCCAGTAGAAAACTTCATGCAAATCTGGAAACCGAATGTTTATCAGAGCTAAATCATGATGAGAGTTGAATCTCAACAAGTGGCAATCAGACACCTCAAAACAACAGACGCTGCTCCCCTGTTTGAAAACTATTTAGGCGATGAGCAAGCATGCCGCTTCCTCAATCGCCAAGCCCACCAAAATGTTAATCAAACCCTTGAAGCTATCGAAAGATGGCGTGCTCAATATGATCAAAAGTCTCCCAATCTATTAGTCTTCACCATTGAAGAACTTACTTCTCAAACTCCTATAGGCTGTCTGGTGCTGATACCTGAGCAAGACAGCAGTGAAATCCATTTTGGTATTTCTGCTCGCTATCAGGGAAAAGGCTATGCAACCCAAGCCTGCAAACTTGGCGTTGTTTACCTGCAAAGCTTGGGTATAACGCGCATTCGCACTACCCCGCATATTGGCAACCACGCGAGTATTCGTGTGTTGGAGAAATGTGGCTTTATCAGCCAAGGCATTTTAAAAGCGCATGCGGTTTTTCCTGCTTTAGGACGTGAGGCGCAAGACTGTATGGATATGCGATTGAAGGATACAGAACTGCGCCATTTTGCACGTTGTTCAGAATGAAATGGGTGGCGGTTGAAACGAGCGGTTACAGAGCTTGTTAGTCGCCATTGTAGACAGCGTCTTTGCTGAATGATTCGTCGAGATTTTTTAGTCTTTGATTGTCAGAGGCGACTGACAAAACCATACCAACTGTGACAACCAAACCGCTATTAAAGCAGGATATTATTCCTTCAACTTTGTGTTTTAGGAGTAGTCATTAGACTACCCAATAATTGTTGGAATAAATAATGACGAAACGTTGGCTTGTCTCCGCTGTGAGCATCGCGCTGCTCGGCGGTGGTACGTATTTCTATCTCCAATCTGCTGCTCAACCAGAATTGCTGCCAACATTGATTGTGGAAAAAGGCACGATTGAAAAACAAGCGGTGGCTGTTGGTAAAATTGTCCCTGCACACTCCGTGTCTATAAAGTCACAAATCGACGGTATCGTCGGTGAAATTTACGCGAAAGTTGGTGAAAAGGTGAAGCAAGGCCAGCCGCTGATCAAAGTACGACCAAACCCAACTCCCCAAGCATTAACGGATGCATCGGCAGAACTCATGCGTAGCGAAGCCGATCTGGAATCCGCCAAACAAAAACTGTCCAACTTAGAAAGCTTGGTCAAGCAGGACATTATTCCAAGTAACTACGACGAATACGTAAGTGCGCGCTCGGCAGTCAAATCTGCGCAAGCGGATGTATTGCAAAAGCGCCAGAATCTCGAACTCATCCGCAGTGGTGAAGCGTCTATCGGTGATGCGCGTTTAACGTCGACGATCTACGCGCCAATTGATGGCACGGTACTCAACCAGAAAGTTGAGGTCGGAGAGCCGATCATCTCGACTCAATCAAGCCAAGCCGCGACTGAAATGATGTCATTGGCCGACATGAACAGTCTGATTTTTAAAGGTAGCGTCAGTGAGCATGATGCTGCGCAGTTGTCTCCGGGAATGCCCGTTATGTTGACGGTTGCGCCTTATCCTGATGTGGCGATTTCTGGTGTGCTAACCAAAGTGGCGATTCAATCTGAGAACCTTAACTCACCAGAGGGCAATGCTTCTGCAAAAAGTTTTGATAACGGTTTTGAGGTTGAAGTGGGAGAACTCAAGATCCCACAAGATGTGTTGCTTCGTTCTGGTTTTTCATCGACGGCTCAAATCATTCTGAAGAAGTCTGAAAACGTGCTCACTCTACCGGAGCGCGCTCTGCAATTTGATGGTGACGCACCGAATGTTCTGATCCCCGATAGCTCAGAACAAGGGTTTCATAAACAACCTGTGAAACTCGGTCTGTCAGATGGCATCAATGTCGAAGTGCTTGACGGCGTGGAGCTTGATGAAGAGGTTATCGACAACAGCATGATGGGAGCGGCGCATGGTTAAGCTGCAACGATCAAAAATCGCCTTTGTATTGTTGGCTGCCACGCTCAGTTTGCCGACCTACGCAATTTCTATTGAACAAGCTTGGCAACAAGCAAAGCAGAACGATCCTAATTACGAAAAAGCGAAAATCGGCGTCCAGCTTGGCGAGGTTGGCGTACAGAGTAACCGCAGTGCGTTATTGCCGGGCTTAAGTGCCAGTGCGTCAGCGGATTGGAATGAGTCCTCAAGCCATTCCAACAGTTACGGCGCTACCTTAACTCAAACTATTTGGGATAGCAGTTTGTGGTCGGAACTGGATCAAGCGAATGCCAATTATCTCAAAGCACAGTTAGAGCTATCTCAAGCGCATAACGAGCTTGCGCAAAAGTTGCTCACCGCTTACCTAGATGTGGCAAGCGCACAGGGCGACCTCAAATTGGCGCAGTCCAAGCTGGAGGAGGGGAAAGAACTTCTCAACATCATCGAGAAACGCTATCGAGCAGGCAAAGTGAAGTCGGTTGATGTTGAAGAGATGCGAGCGAATCAAGTCTCTGAGCAAGCAAGTATCCTCAATGCAAAAGCCGATCTCGAAGTGAAAAAAGCAGAGCTTGCGGCGTTAATCAATCAAATGCCGGAGAGTGTCGACCAAATTCGAACGGATTCTTTGATTCAGCCGCCGATGCTGGTGGACTCTCAGGAGCAATGGCTAAAGCTGGCGAAAGACAGCAGTCCAGAGCTGTTGGTGGCGGCGCAGATGGTGAAAGCGAGCGAGTTCGCGAAAGATTCAGCTAAAGGTGGATACTACCCGACCGTCAAAGGCAGTGTGGGCTACAGCGATGGTGATAATCGTTCAAACGGCGAGTTTAACGCTGGGATTAGTTTGAGTTTGCCGATTGACCTCAATGGGGCAGTGCGAGCGAAAGTGGACGAAGCATCGTTGAACATTTTAAGTGCCAAGCAAGATATGCGTAGAGTGGAAATTGATATTCAGAAACGAGTTATTCAGCAGTTTACGCAGGTCGATATCAATTGGAATCAAGTTTTAATAGCGAACGAGCTGGTTGAGTCGCGCGCCAGAGTGTTGCAAAGCAAAGAGAAACTTTACGACGCTGGTCTGCTTGAAGTGTCGGAAGTTATCAGTGCACACAACAGCTTGTTTGAGGCGAAAAACAGTCTGCAAACCAACTTGTACAGCTATTGGCGTAAGAGAATCGGCTTACTGCAAACCGCAGGAAAACTCGATGACGATACCATGGCGTTGATCTCTCGGGCTTTTCATTCATGAGCAGCCTGTTGCAACAAACTTGGCAAACGTTGATGGCGCACCGCATGAAGAGTGTGCTAGCCATTATCGCGATTGCTTGGGGCGTGATCTCTGTGGTGGTGTTAATCGCACTTGGCGAAGGCTTTTATCGCCATCAGACCCAGTCGT
>NZ_JAPEID010000128.1:0-1644 GCF_028823755.1 Vibrio sp. VP6 | reverse complement strand
CAAGAAGCAAGGCTGGCCGGACATCAAAGACCACTGTAAATCGCGCATCGTGCGCGGTCAGGTTGATATTCTTTCGGCCTCCGAGCAAGTAGATGACCTCGTGCCAGTACCCGTCACCGACATTTACCGAGCGATGCAGGAGGCGTTATGAGCTTCCTTATCTTAGGGAAAACGCTGGAGCAATGGACCTTCTCCAGTGATGAGCAAGTGGCGTTTTTAGACCAATGGCTCAAAGCCGACCGATACAAACTCACCACCAAAGAGTTTTGTCAGTCATTGGTTGAAAACGGCACCGATGCCCTCAAGCAAATCGGTCAAGCCGGACTCGATGCACCAGGGCAAGGTCAACGTTTCGTTGATGTACTCGAAGGCTGGTTTCCAAGTGTGGTATTGAGCTCGATACGCGCGGCCGAAAGCGCCGGACAGCGGCACATCGGACTGCAAACCGCGATTGAGCAGTTAAAGGGCGGTGAAAACATTGTGGCCAAACTGGTCAAGATGCTCGCCTTCCCTTACGCGCTCACCGTCGGCGCGGGCTTTTATGGCGTCTACATCGCTGACAAGATGCTCAGTGCCATCGACAACAAGCCGGGCATTGGCCTCACCGTGCGCAATTTTTTTGCCGACTATGGCATTGCCATCGCCGCGGTCTTTGCCCTACTTCTCCTGGTACTGGCCATGGCACTGCCCAATTGGAAAGGCAATAGCCGCGGAGTCAGTAACGATTGGCCTCTGTTCTCGCTGTATCGCGTTGCCGTGGCATCCACGTTACTCAAAACGCTGGCGAACCTGACGCAATGCGGCATGAAACTCAGTGATGCCTTAGTGCAAGCCGAAATCCGCAATACGCCGTTTGCCAAAGCGCACATCCAAACCATGCGCGAGCAAGCGATTGGGCAAACCAACCTCGGCGCCATTCTCGATACGGGTCTCTTACTGCCAAACGAACTGAGCGCGATGAAGGTCCTTGGCACTCGCGTCAGTTACACCGAACTGCTCAGCGAAAGCGGGCAACACCACAGTGAACATGTGGCGAAACAGCTCGAAAAAATGCAGCTCTGGCTACCGAAAGCCGGATTGCTGGTCACGATATTGGTGCTTGGGTCTCTCATTGCCAGCGCCACTTACCAACTCTATCTCACTTTGATTTAAGGACGCGTTCACAATGCAAATGAACAATACCACCACTCAATTCAACACAACTAAAGAAGAAGTAAACACGATGCACACCGAAGTAAATTCAACTAAAGAGAACTTAACCCCATTAACAGAAAGCTCGCCAATCAAAAGCAAGAAGCAGCGCGGCGCGTCCTTGCTCGACTTTATTTTCTGGATGGGTCTGGCTGCGATTGTCATTGCGGGGATTGCCGCAATGGCCAGCTCAGGTAAAGGCAAACTCAAAATCAACAACACCTTAACCGAAGTCAGTGAAATCCGCGCCGCCGTCGATGCGTGGGCGGGCGCGGGCGCCGATACGGCGGGCGTAAGCCTTTCTGAAATCTGTACCGAAGGCTACGGCTACAGCAATGCGGCGTGGTGTGACGTCAACCAATACGGCGGCACATACACCGTGACAGCAAACAGCTCACACTCCTCTTATGTCGATATTGCCATCAGCAACATTGAGCAAGACAACGTGCTGGC
>NZ_JAPEID010000127.1:0-1722 GCF_028823755.1 Vibrio sp. VP6 | reverse complement strand
CGGCCTGTCACGCCGGGGGTCGCGGGTTCGAGTCCCGTCCGCTCCGCCACTTATTCGAGAGTCGTCTCATTAAACACGAACTACAGGGGTGTAGCTCCAATTGGCAGAGCAGCGGATTCCAAATCCGCGTGTTGGGAGTTCGAATCTCTCCACCCCTGCCATATTTAAAGCCTCAGTCGAAAGACTGGGGCTTTTTTACGTTTGTAAAATGGCAAAATTTATTCTTTGTGAACTCAAGTTCCCAAATAGGCGATTCTAAGCGCGTAGCTAATGGTCGCTAAGTCTGAACTGCCCTAATCTCTTATCTACTTTCCCTATATAAAGAACAGCAGATTTCCAGCGGGATTGATATCTAGCCGCTAGTGATCCCTTGTCGTTGAATGTCACTGATTGGAATCTCAAGCTCTTGTTGATATTTATTAGCGTTTTTCTGGGTATTTTTAAGAACGCGTCTAGTTGTTGTTGGGATGATTAGCGTTGTTGTTCCTGTTATCATCTTAGGACAATACAAATATAGGATTAACCTTATGCCACATCTACGATTTCGCGCTGTAGAACCTCAAGCAGTACAAGCTTTGTCAAAGCCACTGACTGACGAGCTCCAGCCACTAATGAATAGTCCACGAGAAGATTTTACTTTTGAGTACATCTACACAACTTTCTTTAGTGAAGGCGAGGTAAGTCCTGCTTATCCTTTTGTTGAAGTTTTGTGGTTTGATCGAGGACAAGAGACTCAAGACAAGGTAGCGAAAGTAATTACACAACAGGTTCGTGGTGTAGTCGGTGAAGATATTGATGTAGCAGTCATTTTTTCTGCACTATCGCCAAATGCCTACTATGATAATGGTGAACATTACTAAAGGGGATGTATGATGCGGCTGAGTCTTTCTTTTTATTTAAGTTTATTTTTCTCAGCTCCTCTTTATGCTACGCCATGGGAGCAAGTTAGTGCTCCCACTCATAATATGTCCTCTTCTATTGGTAGTTACGCGAACGGCTGCTTAGATGGGGCTTCCCCCCTGCCTTTAGAAGGTACAGGTTATCAAGTGTTACGTAGTCGAACGAATCGCTACTATGGGCACCCTAACACTATAGATTTTGTTGAAAGCCTAGCTTTAAAGGCGAATCAAAAGTTAAAAACTACTTTACTAATTGGCGACCTTTCTTTACCTCGTGGCGGCCGTTTTTCATCTGGTCATTCAAGCCATCAAACGGGGCTGGATATTGATATCTGGTTGCGTTTAGCTGACTCTCCTCTCTCCTATAACGAACTTCAATTGCCGAAACCGATGAGTGTGGTTGATCTGCAAGACTACTCGATATTAAATCATCGATGGGATAAGAGGCATTTTGAACTCATCCGTTATGCTGCTAAGAGCGATGAGGTGGCTCGTATCTTTGTTCACCCTGTTATCAAGGAGCAACTGTGTGCTCAGGAAGGGGGAAAAGATCGTTCTTGGCTACGTAAAGTTCGTCCTTGGTGGGGACATCATTATCATTTTCATGTGCGCTTATCATGCCCTGACTCAAGCTCTAATTGTGTCGATCAAGCACCTCCTCCTTCTGGTGATGGGTGCGGTTCGGAGTTAGCGAGTTGGAAGCCAAAAGCAGTTGTCCCAGCGAAGCCCCAGCCAGAAAAAGTAGCGGCTAAACCTAAAAAGAAAAAAGCGATTCCACCACAATGTCAGCCACTTATCGTCAGTAAATAACGTCTTATCTTTG
>NZ_JAPEID010000126.1:0-1722 GCF_028823755.1 Vibrio sp. VP6 | reverse complement strand
GGCTTTTTGAAGTGCTTAAACGCAAAGAACAACCCTGCCAGCAGCGCCAACACGCAAACACTGATGATTTGGTTGCGTTTTTTACTTTGCTCGTTCGTGATTAATCCATCGTCCAAATCCCCTTCTCTGGATAACCACTTCTTAAATCGTTGCATCATTACCCTTGCCCTCCGGTGATGATGTAAAGGTGTGTCGATTCGCCAGGTGCCAAATGATACGCATCTAGCGAGGCGCTTCGACTTGAGTAGCTGTAGAACTGAGCTTCGGTGAGTGTGACGGCTTCATCTGATTGGTTTTTCACCTGATAGATAATTCCTGAGAACGGACGGCCAGAGAACAACGTTTGTGGTATCACCGCCAGTGGCGAACTCTCTTTAGGTAATGTCTTAGAGTCTATTGGGTGCAGGTTGAAGCCAGACACAGGCGTACCATTTCTTTGCCACTCAATCATCTGTTTGGTAAACGCACCTAATGCTAATGGGTATTCCATGTCCTTTTTAAACACGCTTTGCTCAGACTCTAAGTAGTTAGGAATAAACTCCGTTACCACAGCAGGCACCGCTTTAGGGTTCACGAACAGTGAGAAGTTACGGCCTTTTTCTGTCACCACGTGCGCGGTGAAGGGTAGCGCAATGTTGATTTTTAAACTGATGGAGCCGGATTGATCACGTTTGTTGCCTGTGGCGACGCAGAAACCTTGTGGACAATGAACATTGATGATTTTGTCGCCTTTAACGACTAAACGGTTGGCGTTGACAGAAGAGAGTGGCAAAACAATGGTGTCGTTTTGCGCAAAGTGGTAAGTCTTCGCGGCAATGTTTTTTGCTTGCGCCCCAAATGGCAGAAACAAAAAGCCGACTAAAACAAAAGAAAAAAAAGACTTCATAGTGGCACCTCTTGAGCAATGGCGTGAAGTTCAATCAATCCATGCGGATAACCGGTGTGAATGATGTAGGTGACAGGCTCGGGGTCGAGCTTGCGTCCGCCGACGGTTTTGTTGAGCGTCCCTTTCACTCGTATCTGCATCTTGCTGACACTCGGAGCAACTTTCTCGATTTCAAAGAAGCTGGTGACATCGTTCTTGATGATGAAGTCTGCTTCACGCATCAACTTATCTTGTAGACTGCTCCAATGCTCTGAAGGAACGTAAGTGATGAGCTGGTTAAATTGACGCTTCACATTCGATGGGGTGACATTGAATTTAAGGTGCACCCACCATTCAGCCATCAAAGCAAGGTATGCCTCATCGACGGCATCATTGGAGACCGTGAACGCGCGGTCAATGTGTGGTGGTACGAGCGTGCGCTGCACTTCCTTGTTTTGATTGACCAACGCCAATCCAAGACCGGTTGCGCCGATGGACACAATCAACACTACTACGACTAGGACATAATTAAGAAAGCGAGCCGCTTTGAGCGCCTCGCCGTTGTTTTCGCTTAACATCAGTAAATCCAATATTTTTTTGTGGCAGAGGGGGTGCGTTTGAAAATGACTTTATTGGCATTCTCATCCCCGAACCAATGTGCAAAGTGGATGATGAACCGTGGTCCGAAGCGCACTTTCAAACTGCGAATGCTCAAAAAGAAACCGATACATGCGGCTACCGCGACAATTTTGTTGAGATTAAACAGCATCAGGAACAATAAAATGGACGGGAGAATTTCATCGATAGGAAACCCCGCCATTTTGATGCCAGATTGAAGGTAGTTAGGAAAAGTAAAG
>NZ_JAPEID010000125.1:0-1783 GCF_028823755.1 Vibrio sp. VP6 | reverse complement strand
TAAATATTTACTCCACTCTTTAGGTAATTCAGGACGCTTATTAAAACAAATACAAACAAACCCTATTATACTTAAAAACCAAAACCATGATAAAAAAGGAACTATAGAAAAAACGGAGGTTAACGCTATAGATTCTGGATGATATATATAAACATCCAGTATTGGGCTTATCGCATCAAATAATAAGAAAGGCATCCCGATTAATACAAGAGGGACTCCTAAAAAAATCAGAATTCTATTTAGCATTTGTGGCCTCTTTTAAGCCATTTATTATGTTTTCTTCTATCTTGTTTTCATCCCAAATATTAGAAATAATTACATCAACACCAACCCAAACCATCGCACCAACCACCATAGGAATGGCAACTCCAAGAGCGACCGTCAAGCAAATAATCCCACCGACAACTGCACCAGTGGCTAAAAGCTTAAACAAATCACTTCCCATACTACCGCACCAATCAACTAAATGATAATCATCATTAAACATCAATTCATTAGTATTGATTGTTGCCGATATAATTAAACTTAAAACAGCCCCTTTCTTAAATCCATTTAATGTATCTTCAGCTAAAACACCCAACTGCTTAATTGTAGGGTTTGTAATTCTATATGGATAATTTTTTTTGATATTTAATCCATTAACAACAGCATAATACTTCTTAGGGTCATTCCAGAGACTGGATATTATTACTCGTTCTATTCCCTGAGCATCAATATATTGTTTAACTGTAATACCAAAGCCACCTAAAGCTTTTGATATTTTTGCCGCAGTAATAATACCTATGCCCATATCTATTTTTGAATGAATGTCATCTAATAGTTTCAGAGTTTCACTTCCAATCGTTTCCCCTTCTTCATTTTTTTGATGCCAGATATTCATCGCACACTTTGCGGCATCATCAACAGAGAAAATACAAACTTGTGTATGTCTACCTTCTAAGTATTCTTTCAAATCGTCTTGTAGATCTTTGTTCCATTCTGGCTCTGTTAGATCGTAGGCCTGTAACGCTGCCGCGTTACGTTCTGCAGTAGCACGCACACGATTTTTTTCCCAACGAGCGTAATCTTCTTGGGTATACGTCAATTCAGCTTGACGCTCTCGACGTTGGCGGGCAGCTCGCTCCCTTACTGTTTCTTCTCGAGCTTGCGGTTTTCTTAATGACTCTTCTTCATGGAGTGGCTTATAACCTCCACCAGAAGAACTCAACGGTTTTTTCTTTCTATCCAAAAAATTGTGTGGCATCAGTTCACCTAACCTCAATTAACGTGATGACATCATAACGACACTTAAAGGTGCGTAATATTGGTCATATGTTAAATAGGCAACTTCACTATCAAAAACACCACTTAGAAGCCCCTCAAACGCTCTAGGCACGATTTCAGACTGAAATCCGGCACATTACCCACCAAAAAACATTTGAAAGTTTGTGACACTTTGAGAGCGATTTACATAGCAATCTAACTAACTTCTAAACTCACTCAGAAACACCTCTGAAATGCTCGTTTTTCACATGTTCAACCTGCAACTAGGCATCTATCATTATCCAAAAATAAAAATGCCTAGTTGGCTCAAACCGCACAAACGGTCATTTGCCGCGTCACAACAATCATTCGAATTAAACTCACATTCACTGAACCAAAGAGTAACTCTTGTTACTTCAAAACTTGGCTCAAATGACAGCAAACTAACAGCGTGAGATCTTAAGATCATAGAGAAAAATGAAACACGCTAACTTGTGTCGAGATTTACGAAAAGAAAGGACGAAAAGCATGAACTTCAAAA
>NZ_JAPEID010000124.1:0-1823 GCF_028823755.1 Vibrio sp. VP6 | reverse complement strand
AACGACTGTATTGGGAAAACTCTAAAACCGTGGCCAAATTTAGTTGACCACTACACCCTTCATAACATATCGATGAAGTACTCTTTGACCTAATTGAATTAATGTTCCTAATATAAAATAAGTGGCCTATCAAGTTGTTGGCTATTCATACAAGGTAATGGCACACCAACCTCTCTGAACAATGTCTGTGATGATTTAGTAGTGCTCGAAAACCTAAGTGTTGGTAGTAACGTAGTACCTGTTTGGGATGTATCACACAAAATTCAATGGAGTGACAATGACAAAAAGGTTATTTGAAAGATTTACTACCGAGATGACGGAGCGAGAGTATTACGATAGGTATGGACTCGATATAGAGATTCTTCAATACCTATGGAACCCCGTTTTTGCAATAGCCATGAATGGGGAGCCTTTACCCCAAATAGGCAAAACAATACAGGACATGTTAAATCTATGGTATGGCTGGGTCGATAGTATGGAGGATTATGAAATATCGAACATCGGTAATAATGACGGTGTAGACAATGACTACGTACGTGAAGTTTTTCGCGATTTATACTGTGATGTATTCAAAGGTGTGAATAAAAAGCTAATACTTCCTGTCATTATTCATCCCTATAGCCACCCTGGTTTTATTGCTGACATAACCGATGTGCAAAATGCAGGGGAAAAGCTAGAGGCAACATGCATAGTTGATGAGACCGACATCATAGCTTTCTCACCCAAAAACTTAGTAAAGCATTTCAAATACACTGAGTTTGACGCTAAGACTCTCTTCAAGAACCTTCAGGAGTCGAGTATAACCAGTAATGTCATGCCTCTTAAAATGATAAAGCCAAGACCAATAAAAGAACCGTTCTTTAGATTAATAAATATTCTTCCTCTGACCGACGGTATAAAGTGTTCTTGGCCACACTGTTCCAAGTTAAACTCTTTAAATAACGAACAAGATGCTGAATTTTTTTGAAAAAGAACTTAAAGCATTACCTAACGAGCCCATCCCACCATTCCCCGTCTCGACATGGAGAAATATAGCTAAAGGGCAGTATGAAAGGCTCAACCAAGGTTCTGACTGGAATAATTTAACCAATGAAAGCCAGAAAAGACGAATAGTAAACTCAATCCGCCACAACTCAGTTGGATACGTGCTTTCTTGGTCTCCCACATATGACAAAAACGAAGCGCATGACCGAAGCTTTGAAATCATTATGCGGAAAATTATTCAAACCTACCCATACCTTGCTGACGAATGTCGTAAACAGCTCGACAACCGAGGTATTTAAATACACCACAAAAGAAGTTTTGATTTATTAGTCGAGCATTGTATTCGTTTAACGAACATCATAAGTGATGTGATAGTCTATCAATCTTTTTGTTGGCAACATTGAACGTAAACCACTATTAACGCCGCTGTAATTGCAGTATAGGTATAGGCTGTCGTGAATGAGGACTCACTAAGTCATGAGAGAAAGAATATCAACCGGGGTGAGGTGTTGACTGAATTGAAAGAGATATATACTAACTTCCCGTTTTAGCTGCGAGTTGACCTGACCTAAATGGGTCTATAAACGCAAAGGTGAAATTGTTTGCTATTGTACGAAGCATAACAAGGCGTTTATCTGGACTTACCGTGCTCTTCGACAAGGAAGCGTGCTAAATAACCAGTGTCCGGATAGCTGTCGTGAGGACAAAGTCTCCAATATATGATCTTTACCTAGGCTCAGCAATTTGGGCGTTTGAGAGCAGCCTTAGAGGGGAGCTCGTGGAGCGGCTTTGTTGCGTAATTCGATGGAACTAAATCAAGAAACTACGATCTGAGCGGC
>NZ_JAPEID010000123.1:0-1844 GCF_028823755.1 Vibrio sp. VP6 | reverse complement strand
CCTGTTAAGGGGTGAGCAACGCAATACCAAAGCCGCCGCATACCACCTTAAACACTAAAACCAACGCATAGTAAAAATGCCACGCGTTGCGAATCCCTCTTGAACAGTTTGTTAGGTTTATTCTAGCACTTATCACCAAAATCTCGCCAAAGCTAGATTTTAGACAGTAACTAAAAAAATATTTTTTTTTGCCCAGTAAATGCCAACAAATTCCCAGTCAGATCCAACATGATGCCAACCGCGCCCAGATTATTTTTGTAAATCATTGTTTTTAATCACAAATTAGCGTATTTGACAGAAATTCAACGTGATCATAATATCGAATTGAAAGCAAAAACGGAGAAGCCAAATGCGTGAATACACCGAATTATTTGTACTAGTTTTAATGGCAATTGAAAGGCTAGTTCGCATAGTAAAGCTACTAAAAACTGGCGGTAAGTAAATAATCCACCTAAAACACCCAAAACCAACAATGCCGCCAAATTCAACTTTGTGCGGCATTGCTTTTCGACTGATAAACCTAACGCCCTGTTAAGGTGTGAGCAACGCAATACCGAAGCCGCTGCATACCACCTTAACCACTAAAACCAACGCATAGTAAAAATGCCAAGCGTTGCGAATCACTCTTAAACAGATTGTTAGGCATTTTGCTTAGTTTTGTACAATTTAAACTCTATGTAACCAGCGTTACTATCGATTTTTAATATTTCAAATAAGTAGAAATAGTCTTTAGATTGAAAGGCTTTGCTAAATTCTTTATCAATGTCGTATGTATGCCAAGTATATCTCCCTACTTCAGGAGTATTTAGCAAGATTTGAGCGGAATTATCATTGTCAATTTTGACTAGTTCAACATTGAAATGTTGCGGTTCAATTTCTGATATTTGACGCCCCCACGTATTCCCAAGTGATAACTTAACTTGATAAAAAGCCTTCACTTCTTTTGTATCGACAGCCAGTTGCCTACCAAACTCTTGCCCAAAACCGTTCAAAAACGAAGTAATCACAGCTACGCAAATAATGACAAACAACCCAAAGAAGCTATAAAGAGGCTTAGTTTTGAAACTACTCCAATACTTATTTAGTGACTCTAAATTCAACTGATACTCCTTGTATGCCTAACGCCTTGCTAAGGTGTGAGTAACGCAATACAAAAGCTACCGCACAGCGCCTTAATCACATAAGCCACCGCAAAGTAAAAATGCCACGCGTTACGAATCACGCTTAAGCAATTTGTTAGTACATGCGCTACTTCTATTTATGTACTCCAAGATATTGAAAAGTAGCATGATATGAAAGACTTAGAACACTGAAGTGAGACGGACAGCTACAAAACTTAAACTCGATTGAGAGACGAGAGTTGGCTAGAAGAAAAACGTACTGAACTACCCTACTTTGCAAGCTTCAATTTAGAAAAGGATTCGATCCTCGCACTCCGACGGCAGCCCTAAGGAAAGCCAAGATTCACTTAGAAAACACAGCGAAAGTGAAGAAGCACCAAAGAAATAGGCTAAGAGTTAGAAGCCGTAAATGGTGAAATCAAAGCGAGCACTCCGCATATAGTGCCACCGGAAAGAACGTAAAAGGCACTAACTTGAAGGTGTAAATATGAGCGCCAAAACAGATAAACACCAAAACTGATGACCTTTGATTTCAAACCCGTACTAACGCCCTGTTAAGGTGTGAGCAACGCATTACCGATGCCGCCGCATACCACCTCAAACACTAAAATCAACGCATAGTAAAAATGCCACGCGTTGCGAATCACTCTTGAACAGTTTGTTATGTGCCTTGGATTCAAGTACGAAGTGCGACACCTCTGAACATAAAAACAGTGAAATGCG
>NZ_JAPEID010000122.1:0-1870 GCF_028823755.1 Vibrio sp. VP6 | reverse complement strand
AACCATTAAAATATGAGCTTAACGTAGGATATTTTCCGTTTTCCAAGCGGACCCCAATATGTCTTATCATCAATTAAACGTTCATGCTCTAACCTCTTTGCCACTCGAATGACCGTTCTGTCCGAGACATTGGTCAGTTTTGCGGTGTCGCGAATACTCAATTTATTGATGACTCGCAACTGATAGATTTTTTCGTGGAGCTCGAGGTTTGGTTGTCTGCCACGATATTTCCCTTCCTCTTTGGCCTTTTTTATCCCCTCAGCCTGACGGCGACGCCGATCTTGGTAATCTTTGCGAGCGATGGCTGCCAACATGTCCATCATCATGCTGTTTATCGCTTTGATCATAGAGCTGGTAAATTCATCGGTGACTTGAGGAGATAGAGCGATATGACTGGTCGGTAAATCTAGGCTGATCACTTTTAATGCTTTCTTGCTCAGCATTTCTTTCAATGTAAACCAACTTTTTTCATCAAGACGTGAAAGGCGGTCAATCTGCTCAATGAGGATCGCATCACCAACAGCAGCATCATCAAGTAATCGTAGAAGTTCAGGTCTTTGCAAAGACGCGCCTGATTCATTCTCAATATACCAACCCGCTACACGGTAGCCTTTATCTTGAACAAAGCTTTGTAAGGTGCTCTGAGCACGTTTTGCATTTTGATCAGATGTTGATGCTCTTAGGTAGCCAAATATGTACATAATTCACTCGATATGACATTTACATGATGATCTTAATGGTTGTGTCATTTAGGTTATGACATTGCAGGGTTTGATGTCAAATTTAACCCATGTCTTTTAGGTAGACTCAAATTTCATGCAGGCACAGTTATCCCTATGTCGAGTCGTTCAATATTTATTAACACAAAATAAAAAACAATGAGAAAAGTTAAACCAAGTCGAATCCAAATATTAACGGAACAAGAAGTCCATGAACTTTACTCCCGTCTCGCATTTAATCAGAATGAGCGTGAAGAGTTTTTCTCGATAGACCCGAGTATCGAGAAAGCGCTATCAAACATGGGAAAGATTGAAACTAAAATTTATTTGATCCTCCTAATTGGCTATTTTCGAGCCAAGCCAGTTGTGCCGCAATTTAGATTGCGAGACGTGAAACAAGATGTTGATTACATTTACGCCACTCACTTCCCCAACAGAAAACCGAAATATCCCCTCATTGCTAAAAGCACACGAGCGACACTGATCTTGAAGATGCACGAACTACTCGGCTTCAAACGATTAACCAAATCAGCCGAGAAGGCGTTATTAGAAAGGTTGCAAGATGTGGCTACGATATGTACCTATCCTAAATACATTTTTGATGAGAGCTTGGCTTTCTTCGGTCAACAGCGCATTGGCTTGGTTGGATATTCGACATTACAGAACATGATCACCACTGTCTTAGCAAATGAGCGACAGCGAACAGAGTCAATTCTTTCAAATCAAATGTCAGATACAACTCGAGCCCAACTTAAGAAAATACTACACACCAAGGGGCGGCTAAACCAACTATCAATACAAAAAGGCTCGGCTAAAGACTTTACTCCAGCAGAGCTTAATCGTGAAATAGAGGCACACAATACCATAAAGAGTGTTTATCAGGATGTGAAACGCCTCATCAGCGAGCTAAGGTTGTCACAAGGGAACTTGAACTATTACGCTTCTATTATCCGGCATCAATCTATTTACAAAATTCGTCGATTTCCTGAATGGCAGGGGCTGTTGTATATGGTGTGCTATTTATTCTTTCGCTACCAAGAAACGAATGACAAGTTAGTGACAGCCTTTCAGTATGCGACTCGAAAACAAAGAGAAGCCGCCTCAGCGGCAGCGAAGCAGCAAATAGCCGATGAATTAGAAGTGGTTAGGGA
>NZ_JAPEID010000121.1:0-1992 GCF_028823755.1 Vibrio sp. VP6 | reverse complement strand
TCGCATTTCACTGTTTTTATGTTCAGAGGTGTCGCACTTCGTACTTGAATCCAAGCAAGCATATATGTCCTCTCACTGTGATTCGGTTTATACGCAATGGCGTGATGGAACTATTCGTGGAGTTATGGCGATATCGTGCAAAACTAAGTTAACTAAGCAAAGAACGCACGAGTTATGGGAAAACTTTTTAACTTATATGGACAGTACACCACCAGTTTTACCGGAGCCAAGTGTAGAGTAGGTTTCAACCACGCACATAACAAACTGTTCAAGAGTGATTCGCAATGCGTGGCATTTTTGCTATGCGTTGAATTTAGTGATTAAGGTGGTATGCGGGGGCTTCGGTATTGCGTTGCTCACACCTTAACAGGGCGTTAGTTGCCAACGAGAAAATCGCAGCTAAGACAGAGTGTTTAGGTCTAATGTTCGTGTGCTTTGCTCGATTTTGCACTTCGAACTTCGGGCTCTTGGTTCGCGGAAATTGAGCTTCGATCTTTTCCTAGTTTGGTTTGCCGTTTCAGAAGCCTATTTACTTGTTGAAAGTCAGCTTTGTGGCATTGTTTCTCCAAAAGGTCTTTTTGGTGTTGTCAGTTCGTTTTCTACGGCGTTGCGTGTTCCAAGTGGTTTCAGTGACAGGCGCTTTGAAACTGCGCCTGAATTGAGTTTTTCAAAGCACATAAAACTAGTGTTGGCAAAACGGCAATCGACTTCAAATCAAAGCTTTAGGTTTGGCAACTAACAAAGCATTCAAGAGGGATTCACAACGCTCGGCAGTTTTGGTTTGAATTGGCTTTAGTGTTTACGGCACAATGGTTTAGTTTGGGTGGAATGCGTTGTTCACCCCTTAATGCGGCGTTAGTTGCCAAGGCGAAAAACGCAGCTAAAGCAGAGCATTTAGGGCTAATGGTCTGTGCTGTTTTTGCCTGATTCTGTGTTTAGGTGTAAGTTTGCTGAAGTTGCGTTCGATGTTTATTAGTGTGGTTTTGGTTTGCCGTTTCAGAAGCTGATTCGCTTGTTGAAAGTCAGCTCTGCTGCATTGTCGTTCCAAAAAGTTTGTTTGGTGTTCAAAGTCCGTTTTCTACGGCGTTGTATGTTCCAAGTGGTTTCAGTGACAGGCGCTTTGAAACTGCGCCTGAACTGAGCTTTTCAAAGCACATCAAGCTAGTGTTGGCAAAGCAGCAATTAACATCAAATCAAAGTTTTAGGTTTGGCAACTAACAAAGCATTCAAGAGGGATTCACAACGCTTGGCAGTTTTGGTTTGAATTAGCTTAAGTGGTGGCGTTGTTCACCCCTTAATGCGGCGTTAGGCTCCGAGGAAGCAATGAGAAAGAAAGTAGAAGAGCGCTTAAATAGGCTTAATAAAGGATGCTGTCCAGTTCATGGGGGTTTTATGTCTCAGGTTGAAGGGTGGTATGAAAATGAGCAGGGTATAAACTACACCGTTGTCGGATGTTCTCGAAACGCTTGCAAAATTTTAGCAAGAGCTTTTTCTTATGACGGTCCTTGGGAGATTGATGAAAAGTACATTCATTTGTTTGATGAAAACGAAGTAGATCCAGATTTCCTCGACCATACTGTTAAACCAAATGACAGAAAGAGCTCCGTGAAAAAGTATAGGTCGGATGTTTTTAACAAAACCTCCGGTTTTTGCTACTACTGCGGGGTTGGATTAACGCTTGAAACGCTAACTGTTGATCATTTTGTCCCCGAGTCTCGAGGAGGTAAAACAGAACTCTCAAATTTATTGCCGTGTTGTAAAACCTGTAATTCCTCAAAAGGAACTAAAGACATTGAGGAGTTTAGGTTTTTATGTCAAATGAAGGCGTTCAGAAAAGAGCACGGAGTAGAGTTCAATCGAGAGCAGATTAACTTTTTATCCAAAAGTGGATTTGACATTCAATTGAATCAACATGACTTTTGGTTCGAGGAAAACAGAGCTTAGTATCAAGTTTGAAGTGCGACACTTTTTACAGATGCGCATGAATATACT
>NZ_JAPEID010000120.1:0-2043 GCF_028823755.1 Vibrio sp. VP6 | reverse complement strand
CCGCCCTGATGGGTTTAGTGGTCATTTGCATCACTATTCTGTGTGGACTTCTGATAGTCCGAGACTCGCTTTGCGAGGTTCGGTATAAGGGAGGCGGCACAGACTTTCTGGCACGCTTCGTTGTCTACGAAACACACGTGAAGTAAGCTGGACAGGAAAGGGGTGACAGGAAGCCCCTTTCCTGATTCAGTTTTGTGAAGATACAGACCAACGAGCACCCATATTTCATATCATGTATAGAGCAACCTAAAGACAGCGATGCAAATCAAACGAGACTTTGAGTATTACCACAATCTGCATAACCTAATCACTCACGCCCTACTTCACTTGCTTGGTAAAGTATCAGCAACGGGTCGCCACGTTCCAGTCAGCACCCGAAACGAAATTCTCATCAAATACTTAAAGCCCAAGGTGAATACCAAAAGCCTCTCGAACATCAAGAAATACATAAAATTGATGCTCAGCTTGGCACGAAAAAAAGGAGGGAACTTAGAAATGAGATTGTACGACTTAAACTCGCAAGCCAACCGCACCAAACTTGCTGGAGCAGAAAAGCTCTATAGCTTACTGGTGCACCTTTACGATGCAGAAGGTATCGAGTCCCGCTTGTTTGAAGAAGGCAGTGAAGCCGAAGCGGGTATCCTCTATATGATTGAGGACCAAATAGAGCATGGCTTTGACCATGAGCAAAAACAAGTTGCCCCGCTTTCAATGCTAATCCAGTTGGAGAGAGCACCAGAGCTCATCGACTCAGTAAACCAACATGGGCTTTTCCTTGCGGAAATGAAAGAGTGGAATGCTAAAACTCACCAGGCGCACATTATAGTGCACCCGAATTAACACTACTCTCTTGAATTCGAACAATTGCATGGCCACAACGCGGAAAAAGTTACCTGCATACTTTTTTCATACTCAATCAAGGCTAATGTACGCATACATTAGCTGTACTAATTCAGACCTGATCTGACAGTTACCCACTTTTCGAATCGGTGCCTGTCAGATTATATCTGGGCTAGATTCTTTTCAGCCCAGATTGATTTCCCATCCTCTAATGTCTCTATTGGCGTTCGGCCGCAGCACATTTTTCCTTGATGAGTACGATGATTGTTGTAGTAGTCCATCCATTCGTCCAGATCTTTCTGTAAGTCTTCCATTGAACCATACAGTTTCTTTCTGAATGTCACTTGGTAGAACTCATTTAATATGGTCTTGTGGAAGCGTTCGCAGATACCATTTGTCTGTGGCGACATCGCTTTAGTTTTCGTGTGGTCGATATCATTGATGGCAAGATAGAGTTGATAATCGTGCTGTTCAACACGGCCACAGTATTCAGTACCACGGTCAGTCAGGATTCGCAGCATTGGCAGATCATGAGTCTCGAAGAACGGTAGAACCTTGTCATTCAACATGTCCGCTGCGGTGATTGGTGTTTTTGTCGTGTAGAGCTTAGCGAAGGCGACTTTGCTGTAGGTATCAACGAACGTCTGCTGATAGATGCGTCCAACACCTTTAAGGTTACCAACATAAAACGTGTCTTGAGAGCCGAGATAGCCTGGGTGCGCGGTTTCTATCTCACCACAAGCCTCGTCATCATGCTTCTTGCGCTCAAGGGCTGCAACTTGCTCGTCCGTTAGGATGATACCGTTTTCAGCAACCTGCCTTTCTAAGGCAATCAGGCGTTTTTTGAAGTTTTCTAAGTCATTACGAAGCCAGATTGAACGAACGCCACTAGGAGAGATAAATACACCGAGTTTACGCAGTTCATTGCTTGTTCTGACTTGACCATGTGCAGGGAAGTCTATGGCGTACTTGAGAACTGCTTGTTCAGTTTCACTATCGACACGATTCTTCAGGTTTGGTGTTCTACGACTTTGATTAATTAGAGCATCGATACCACCAGTTTCAACTAACTCTTGATAACGATAGAAAGTGTCTCTTGATACACCCATGACCTTGCAGGCTTTTGATACATTGCCGAGTTCTTCGGCAAGATTGAGTAGGCCAGCTTTGTGTTTGATGATTGGGTTGCTAGTATGAAGCATG
>NZ_JAPEID010000119.1:0-2117 GCF_028823755.1 Vibrio sp. VP6 | reverse complement strand
CCGCTTGCGGTTACGCCCAAGTCACTATCAATTTGCCACTGTATCAAATAAGTATGTTTTAGGTTCTAACACTAGCTCCCCAACAACCCCCAACATACTTTCGTGATACAGCAACGGAGATTGAATGTTGAAAAAACGCTCAACACCCCCATATAACAGAGGCTAACATTCACCAATGATGGACACGGAATGCAAATAAAACGCGACTTCGACTATTACCAAAATTTGCACGACTTAGTAACAAACGCCTTACTGCACTTACTCTGTAAAGTGTCGACAACCAGTCGTCACGTCCCTACGGCCACGCGCAATGAAATATTGGTGAAGTACCTCAAACCCAAAGTGGCCGACAAGTCCTTATCGAACATAAAGAAGGACATTAAACTGATGTTAAACGTGGGTAGAAAGAAAGGTGGTAATTTGGAAATGAAGCTGCACGAATTGAACGGACAAGCGAGTAAAGCGAAGCTAGCTGGCGCGGAAAGGCTCTATAACTTGCTGGTTTATCTCTACGATGAAGAAGGTATTGAGTCTCGATTATTTGAGGAAGGTACCGAAACCGAAGCGGGCATACTCTATATGATTGAGTCGCATATTGATCACTGCTTCGACGTCGAAAGCAAGCAAGTGGCGCCATGCTCGATGTTAATTCAGCTTGAACGAGCACCGGAACTTATTGATGCCATCAACCATCATGGCTACTTTATCGCAGAAATGAAAGAGTGGAACGCAGAGACGCACCAAGCGCACATTCTCGTTCACCCTACTGCATAGACCAATAGGAAATACCATGCCCGCTTACACCATTGTGTATAAATCGGAAAACGACGAGCCAATACTCAAAGAAACGGTCTTCATGAAAAACTTAGGCGCGGCCAAACGCTCCGCCATGTCAAACGCGCCACTCATCACTCATAAAATTGAAATTTATGATTTGATGGAAAAATGTTTAAGCCACCGAGAAGGTGATGCACCATGGAAAAATATTTAAACACGATAAGTTGACGCTCTATTGCTATCAATGATGTGCGTCTACACAAATCACACTGTAAAAAGGTTACGCACTTTTTCTAAAGACTCTGTGTTCCAATTTTTCACATCTGGCACCAAATCAGAGAACAGTTTTTGCTCATAGATTAATTCTTGCAAGCCATCAACAATGCGCCATAAATTTCAATATTTGTAAGAAATCACCTACTAAATAAAGGATCGTAATTCATCAATCAAATAGTCTGCGCACCTCAAGGCTTTTCTATATTTTTATTGTATATTAGCCACTTATCGTAATACTCAGTCAGTTTCACGCTAAGTTACAAGCCAAATTTATTTTTATTTTTGGTCTTCCATTTTTGGTTTTCTCTGATATATTTAAAATATCGTTTTGTGCAGCAAACTTGTCTAGCTGACTACCAATTAGCAAGACACAATCAACCGCCCTACCAAGGCGGTTTTTTTGTGCCTAAACTTTAGCACCAGTAGTAATTTAAGTTAAAATAGATATACTTAGTCTCGCTTATCGTCACTACAAACAATTCTAGATGCCCTATCAATGCTTTCAAGTTCGCATGAGTAGGGCATGGTAAACATGCCTTAACTAAGACGGGCGCTCAGGTGTGGTAGCCTGAACTCAGCTTAATGCCTGCCTAGTAACTGGATTGCGTTTGCTGCACAAAACGATATAGCGGCAATTGTTTTTGATAGGTTGGTTGAGTGGCTTTGATGGAACCGTAGTCCCCTTATTTAAGGAGGCCGCGAGATGAATAGATTGATCATCATTCTAGAGTTAATTGCACGAATTCTAGAAGCGCTAGCTCAACTGTTCGCTTAATTGCGATCCACAATAAAACGAAAGTTTTTAGCCCGTCCTCGTGACGGGCTTTTTGTTATTAAAGGGCGGAAACAGCTCGTAGGGATCTTCTCCAATAATCAGTAACACCGTTACAGCGATCATCAGCCCATACTCCTACGAGTTTCGGCTTTCGGTGGGCATCACGCCCTCTACACACAACCGTTCTACGGACGATTGAGCTATTGGTCATACTTATACCTAGTTTCCTCAACTTCCTTATGTATGAGCATCAAAGTCCGTAGCCTCTGAGAAGTTCAGGAAGTACAAA